>NZ_JCBDGX010000155.1:0-32259 GCF_059834345.1 Vibrio sp. R11-SG3-ISO3-SZ | reverse complement strand
GAAACGCATCAATAACTCGTTCCGTCGCGCTGACCAGATCCAGTGGTCAAACGGTAAATCACCCGAAGATGAAGGCGGCATTGATTACTTCTTGCCTATCGTTGCTGATGCAGAAGCTGGTTTTGGTGGTGTACTCAACGCGTATGAGTTGATGAAGTCGATGATCGATGCGGGCGCCGCGGGTGTGCACTTTGAAGACCAGCTAGCGTCAGTGAAAAAATGTGGCCATATGGGCGGTAAAGTATTAGTACCGACTCAAGAAGCGGTGCAGAAATTAGTGGCAGCGCGCCTGGCCGCCGACGTTTCGGGCACGACTACCTTAGTGATTGCCCGTACCGATGCGAACGCCGCCGATTTGTTGACCTCTGACTGTGACCCATACGATGCGGACTTCATTGTTGGAGAACGTACACAAGAAGGCTTCTACCGAGTACGCGCAGGCATCGACCAAGCGATTGCGCGTGGTCTTGCTTACGCTCCGTATGCGGATCTCATCTGGTGTGAAACCGCCACGCCGTGTCTTGAAGAAGCGCGTAAGTTTGCTGAAGCGATTCATGCCGAGTACCCAGATCAACTGTTGGCGTACAACTGCTCGCCATCATTTAACTGGGAGAAAAACTTGGATGCAGAGACCATCGCCAAGTTCCAACAAGAACTGTCGGATATGGGCTACAAGTACCAGTTCATCACTCTAGCGGGTATCCACAACATGTGGTTCAACATGTTCGAACTGGCGCACGACTATGCGAAAGGCGAAGGCATGCGCCACTACGTGGAGAAAGTGCAGCGTCCTGAGTTCCAAGCGGCAGAAAAAGGCTATACCTTCGTTGCGCACCAACAAGAAGTGGGCACCGGGTACTTTGATAAGATGACCAACACCATCCAAGGTGGTCAATCATCAGTGACTGCATTAACCGGCTCAACCGAAGAAGACCAATTCTAGTAGTCCCCACCCTTATGAGTCTTATGTGGGATAACAAAATGCAGGCTGTTATCCCCATGACTCAACTGTTTAGGCATTTGTATTGACATGCTTTTGAGCGGCCATCGGTCGCTCTTTTTTGTTTTCCATCATCAAGTCACCAGTGGTACTCTGCGCATCTTACCCCTTATCAACTGATCGTCATGGAACTCACCTTAGATATTTTCACCCTGCTGTTTTTTGTCGCGGCATTCGCTGGCTTTATTGATGCGATGGCAGGGGGAGGCGGGCTTATTACGCTTCCGGCTTTGTTGGCCGTAGGCATCACGCCAGCACAGGCGTTGGCGACCAATAAGCTACAAAGCTCATTTGGGAGTTTCTCCGCAACTTGGTATTTTGTTCGGCGCGGCATTGTTAATTTGAAAGCGATGCGCCTTGCGATTCTCTGCACCTTTGTCGGCGCTGCACTTGGCGCCCAAGTCGTGCAATACATTGATGCTGGCGTCTTAACCAGTTTGATTCCGCTGCTGCTGGTGGCGATCTCGCTCTATTTTCTTTTGATGCCAAAGACCAAGGCGCAATCGGGCGAGCCTCGACTCTCTGAAGCGATGTTTGCACTCTCGGTCGGTGGGGGCGTGGGGTTCTACGACGGTTTTTTTGGGCCGGGGACAGGTTCGATTTTTACGGTTTGCTTTGTCGCGTTAGGCCACTACTCCTTAGTGGATGCGACGGCAAGAACCAAAGTCCTGAACTTTACTTCGAACATCGCCGCGCTGTTACTATTTGTTCTGGCAGGTTTACCGATTTGGGAGCTAGGGCTAGTGATGGCGGTCGGCGGTTTTCTCGGCGCTAGATTGGGGGCGAAAGTGGTAATCGCGCAAGGTCAGAAGTGGATTCGCCCGCTGGTCATTATTATGTCGATGTTGATGGCGCTGAAGTTACTCTGGGAACAGCATCAGAGTACCATTTTGGCTTGGTTTTAGAGCGCAGAATTCAATCAAAGCACTGTGAATAGATTAGAAAAAAAACAGTCGATTAGAAAAAAAACAGTCGATTAGAGAATAAAAAACGGCGCGAGATGCGCCGTTTTTTTATGATGGTGTCGAGCTTACAAAGACTCGGTAAATGTACGAGCAATAACGTCGCGCTGCTGTTCAGGCGTCAGTGAGTTGAAACGCACTGCGTAACCAGAAACACGAATGGTTAGCTGAGGGTATTTCTCAGGGTGAGCAACGGCGTCTTCAAGGGTTTCACGCTTAAGAACGTTGACGTTTAGGTGCTGACCACCTTCGATCTTTGGTGCCGTTTCAATGGCTACTTCACGGCTTTCGTACTCACCCAATTCGTTAATCGCTACGACTTGGTCTGCTTCGTAGCCAGTGTTTGCCGCTACGCAGCGTGCTTCATTTTTCTCGCTGTCTAGTAGCCAGATTGAGTTAAGTAGTGCGTCGTTTGCTGCTTTAGTAATCTGAATGCCTTGAATCATTACTGTCTCCTAGTCCACTCTTGGGTGGTGAGTTGGTGTTAACTTTCGAATTTCGTTGAGCTACGTATTATATAGCGAATGTCCCTTATGATAGTATTGATTTAGGTCAAAAAACAACTAAAAACATTAATTATTTTAAGGTTAATTCTTTGCGATAAATCAATAAAACCTTTAAAAATAGTATTTTAAAAAATATTTTAAAACATTAACTATTTTTGAATGCTATGAATGTTGTAAATTTACTACATTTTGCATGTATTGATTGAGACGCAGACGATAAGTTGTTGTAATTCCATCCCCGAACTGAAAGTGTAAAGTGATTAAATGACAATCTCATCATCGAACAGTGATAGAAAATGGGTCGGCGCGCATGTTTCCGCCGCGGGTGGTGTCGATATGGCACCGATTCGCGCTCATGATATTGGCGCCAACGCCTTTGCTTTGTTCACCAAAAATCAACGCCAGTGGGCGGCGAAGCCACTCGACGCAGAGACCATCGCGCGTTTTAAAGCCAACTGCAAAAAGTACGGCTTTACACATGAGCAAATCTTACCGCATGACTCCTACCTGATTAATCTTGGTGCGCCTGAAGAGGAAAAGCTCAAAAAATCTAGAGTGGCATTTATTGATGAAATGTGGAGATGTCAGCAGTTAGGACTGAGCTTGTTGAATTTTCATCCTGGGAGTCATTTAAAGAAGCTTTCTGAGCAAGCGTGTTTAGCTAGGATCGCCGAGTCGATCAATCTCGCCCATCAAGCGGTGCCAGATGTTGTCGCAGTGATCGAAAATACAGCAGGCCAAGGCACGAACCTTGGTTGGCGCTTTGAGCATTTGGCGCAGATCATTGAACAGGTGGACGATAAAACTCGGGTGGGCGTTTGCCTCGATACTTGCCACACCTTTGCCGCTGGCTATGATCTTCGCAGTGTTGAGGCATGTGAAGCGACGTTTTCCGAGTTTGATCAAGTGGTCGGCATGCACTATTTACGGGCGATGCACATCAATGATTCAAAGTCGGCCTTGGGCAGCAAAGTGGATCGCCACCATGCGCTGGGCGAGGGGGAGATTGGCTGGCCATGTTTTGACTATATCGCCAATGATGCACGGTTTGATTCTATCCCTTTGATATTAGAAACAATTAAGCCTGATCTTTGGCCTGATGAAATTGCTCGTTTGCGCCGCATCGATCAAAAATCATCGGTAAATGTCTCAGCGTAACTAAAATTGGCACCAATCTTTCATAGTAAATAGTGATGTTACTCACAAGAGGGTGCCTATTATGCCTCATTCAGTTGTTACACCTGCGATCCGTTTTGCACGTTTACCTATGCCCAACCGTCATGTGAATGGTCAAGGACATCATCGTTCGCCGCAACCTAAGCGTTAAGTGAGTTTAGCTCGCCTAACAGAGGGCTTTGCTCTTATTGTAACTTTTGCGACAATCCGCTGACTGATTGGACAAAAGGAACAGACAATGACCCCTTCACTCACGTGGCAAGATGTGATTGGTGAGCAAAAGCAGCAGACCTATTTTCAAGACACTCTCGCGTTTGTTGACGCAGAGCGTGCGGCGGGCAAAGCGATTTTCCCGCCAGCGAAAGATGTCTTTAACGCTTTTCGAGCGACCGAGTTTGGCGATGTGAAAGTCGTGATCTTGGGCCAAGATCCCTATCATGGTCCTAATCAGGCGCACGGGCTGTGTTTTTCTGTCCTGCCGGGTATCAAGACGCCGCCATCGCTCGCCAATATGTACAAAGAGTTGGCGCAAGACATCGATGGCTTTCAGATTCCTCAACACGGTTATTTGCAACGCTGGGCAGAGCAAGGGGTACTGCTTCTGAATACGGTTCTGACCGTGGAGCAAGGTAAAGCGCATTCGCACGCCAAAACGGGGTGGGAGACCTTTACGGATGCCGTGATTGATGCGATCAACCGCCATCAACAAGGCGTTGTTTTCTTGTTGTGGGGCGCGCATGCGCAAAAGAAAGGCCGTTTTATTGACCGTAACCAACATCATGTATTGACGGCGCCGCACCCTTCACCGTTATCGGCGCATCGTGGCTTTTTGGGCTGTGGGCACTTTTCGGCGACCAACGAACGGCTTGTCGCGCAAGGAAAAACACCGATTGATTGGCAGCTGCCTCAAACTGTTGAGGTATAAAGCCATACAAAAATAATGGTAAAGATGTTGTTTTTTCGAACAGCATCAAAACACGCTTTGCGTTTCTCTAATACACTGTTTACGTGTCGGTGTTAAGGAGAAACGCTATGATGATTGAACGGATAAGGCGAGAGCATGGATACATGGTGCGTTTGCTCGCCATACTTCGCCATAAATTGAACCAGTTAAAAGACGAGCGTCCCGTTAATTACGCGGTTCTGCGTGAAATCGTCGATTATCTGGCGACCCACTCTGAACGGGTCCATCACCCGAAAGAAGACATTCTCTATCACTACTACCAATCGCATTATGGTCAACACCATAAGATTGATGATCTTGAACACGATCATCAGGCGCTATCAGAAAAGACCCATGATTTTTTGCAAACGGTGGATATGGTCTTGCAAGATGCAGTGATCCCGCAGCAGGTCTTCATTGACCAGTTAGAGTCGTTCCTCAATATGCAAAAACAGCACCTCGAAATGGAAGAAAAGCAGGTCTTCCCGTACTTAATGGATGTCTTTACGGTAGAGGATTGGCAGGCAGTCGAAGCTCAGTGGAGTGTGTGCGAAGACGACCCAGTGTTTGGTGAGACGATAGCAGAGCAATACCAACAGTTGGCAGAGCGCATTCATCAAACTGAGCACGAGTGTACGTGATCCTTTGCTGTTCCTAGCGCGTGAAAAGCAGAAAGAGAGGCTCAAGGCCTCTCTTTCTTAATTCTTAGTATTCGATGCTCTCCACATCGTCAAAACCGATATCCATATCCATCAGCTCTTTCTTTAGCCGTTGACGATCTTTGATTGCTTCGATTTCTCGCCACTTACGTTTAACGGGTTTAGAGCGCGCTGCTCGTGCGCGCGGCGCCTCATAGTCCATAAAGTCATCAAAATTTAAGCCTTCCATAAGCTACCTCATTTTATCGTTATGACCGTCCTAAACGGGGTAAATTCTTAATACCACTCAACGTGGAGACTAACCATGATTCGTTTCTCATTTGTTACGTTTCGATGAAGTTTTTTCTGACTTTTCTTCACTGAATCACAAAAAATCGTGCTTGAGGTGGTTGAAATTTGTTCAAACGAGTTCACGCAAACGATTAAATGCGAAAAAAGTGGATGTTAAAGGCTTGTGGAGGTGATTAGGGTTGTGCGTGTCTCTTGCCATACAAGAGTGGCATTAAACCATACTTCATTTTTTATCTTGATGCTCAGTGCATCGAGAGCCTCGCAAGCTATGCAGAGTAAGGGGTTGTCTGTTGCTTTGGCGGCATTAATAGGTCGTCATTGGCAAGACTCTGTGCGTTGTTAATTTTTTATTGAGTTGTTTTGTTGTTGTGTGGTTTTTGTGCTTGTTTGTGTTAACTGTTGGTGATTTTACGGTGAAAAATAACAAGCTTAGTCTCACTGTTGCGTATTGATTTTTGTTTGCTCAGGTTGCATTATCGCGCCGTCAAAATTTCCGCTGAGATGTAAAGGACGTGCCTTTGGGGCGTGACACGCTGAGGTTGCAGACAATGATAATATATAGTTTGAGCTACACTTTGACACTCAACAGCGCAACCCAACGTAGGCTCGGATGCCTAACCAGCGAACACTCACTATGAGGATCCTATGACAGACTTAATTAATTTGATGAATGACCTGCTGTGGGGGTCTATTCTCGTTTATCTACTGGTTGGTGTCGGCGTTTACTTCACCGTAAGACTGGGCTTTATCCAGTTCCGCCACTTTGGCCACATGTTCTCAGTGCTGAAAAACAGCCGTAAAGCCGACCAAGCGGGTATCTCCTCTTTCCAAGCCCTTTGTACCAGTTTGGCGGCGCGTGTCGGCACGGGTAACATGGCGGGTGTGGCCGTTGCACTGACCGTTGGCGGCCCTGGCGCTATTTTTTGGATGTGGTTGATTGCCATGCTAGGTATGGCAACGTCATTTGCAGAGAGCACGTTGGCACAGCTATACAAAACGAAAGACGATGACGGTAACTACCGTGGTGGTCCTGCTTATTACATGGAAAAAGGCTTGGGCATGCGCTGGATGGGCGTGATGTTCTCCATCTTCCTTATTATTGCCTTTGGTTTGGTCTTCAATGCCGTGCAAGCAAACTCGATTGCTAGCGCGATGAATACCGCGTTTGGTTGGGATACCAAAGTCGTTGGCATTGCAGTGGTATTGCTGTCTGCTGTGGTTATCTTTGGCGGTATTAAGCGTATTGCAAAAGTGGCTGAGCTTATTGTACCGGTTATGGCGCTGGCTTACTTGCTATTGGCGATGTTTATCATGCTGACCAACCTTGAGAAGTTGCCAGGCGTGCTTTCACTAATTATTAAGAGCGCATTTGGTCTGCAAGAAGCGGCGGCTGGTGGCCTAGGTTATGCGATTGCTCAAGCGATGATCAACGGCATCAAGCGTGGCCTGTTCTCGAACGAAGCGGGTATGGGTTCTGCGCCTAATGCAGCAGCTTCTGCAACGCCTTATCCACCACACCCAGCGTCACAAGGTTACGTGCAAATGTTGGGCGTATTCATGGACACCATTGTGATCTGTTCAGCAACGGTAGCGATCATCTTGATGTCGGGTGAGTACCTAGGTACTGAAACGGCGGTGACAGGTATCGAGCTGACTCAGCGCGCGCTAAGCTCACAAGTGGGTGATTGGGGTGGGATCTTTGTTGCTGTAGCAATCTTCTTCTTCGCGTTTACCTCGATCATTGCAAACTACTCATACGCAGAAACTAACCTGATCTTCCTAGAGCACAATCACAAGGCGGGCCTTGGCCTGTTCCGTATCGTGGTTCTGGGTATGGTGATGTTTGGCTCTGTGGCAGCGCTGCCAGTGGTTTGGGATATGGCCGATGCATCAATGGGCTTAATGGCACTGGTGAACCTAGTCGCGATTATCTTGCTCTCTGGTACTGTGGTTAAGCTAGCAAAAGACTACAATCGTCAGCTTAATGAAGGCAACGTTCCGACCTTTGATGCCAATGATTTCCCAGAGTTGAAATCTCAGCTTGAAGATGGCATCTGGGATCAAAAAGAAAAGAATTGATAGCTGAATACTATTGAAATGATTCATAAAGCCGTGCAGACATTGCACGGCTTTTTTTGTACCCTAAGGTAAACAATCAATAAGAGTAAAGTCATGTTAATCGTCGTTTCTCCAGCGAAAACCTTAGATTACGAATCACCCTTGGTGACCGAAACCTACACACAGCCTGAGTTAATTGACTACTCCAAGCAGTTGATTGAGGTGTGCCGTAAACTGACGCCAGCCGATGTGGCGAGTTTGATGAAGGTCAGTGACAAAATCGCCGATCTGAACGTTGGCCGCTTCCAAGAGTGGAGCGAGACATTCACACTCGACAATGCCCGCCAAGCGATTTTGGCGTTCAAAGGCGATGTCTATACAGGTCTTGATGCCCAGACACTCACAGAGGCGGATTTCGAGTACGCTCAGCGCCATTTACGTATGCTGTCTGGCCTTTATGGTCTGCTTAAGCCGCTTGACCTGATGCAACCATACCGTCTTGAAATGGGGACTAAGCTTGCCAATGAGAAAGGCACCAACTTGTATCAGTTCTGGGGGAATGTGATTACCGACAAGCTCAATCAAGCGATCACCGAACAAGGGGACAACGTCTTGGTCAACCTAGCCTCCAATGAGTATTTTAAGGCGGTTAAGCAAAAGAACTTGGATGCGCAGGTGATTACGCCGGTGTTTAAAGACTGCAAAAACGGCCAATATAAAGTGATCAGCTTTTATGCCAAAAAAGCGCGCGGCATGATGGCGCGTTTTATTATCGAAAACCGCATCGAGAGTGTCGCGGATTTGACCCAGTTCAACACGGCGGGGTACACCTTTGCTGAGGATGAGTCGAGCGCGACTGAGTTAGTCTTCAAACGTGAAGAGCAGTAGTGAAGGCGAGTGGTCATCGTTGCTAGCATCGGGCAGGGGAGTCATGCACATGTGGAAGAGATTAAAACATTGGCTTGAGCGCTACGACGCTTGGTGCCACTCGATGGGCCTTACTCCTGGGCAAAAGCGCAGTTGCGTGCCGTACCGATCTGATGATGCAAGGCAGAGCGACGCTGCCACTTCGTCCTCATCACCCACTTCAAAGGCGCAGCAGTAATGCGCCTTTTTGATACTCACTGTCATCTCGATTTTGCCCCATTTAAGGCTCAATTGGGGGCAACATTGCAAGAAGCCAGTGAGCAAGGAGTCGAGCGTTTTCTTGTTCCTGCGATTGGCGAAAGCAATTGGAGCGATCTTATTGCGCTATCTCACCAGCACACGAGCTTGTACGTCAGTTTGGGGTGCCATCCCTATTTTGTTCACACCGACTCATTGATTGAGGTCAGTCGCCTAGAAGCTCAATGTGAGTCGGCAGGCTCAGTGTGTGTCGCGGTCGGAGAGTGCGGCTTAGACGCCATGATCGATGTCGACGCGCAGCGACAAGAAGCGGTGTTTGAGGCGCAGATCAGCGTGGCCAAGAACCTGCGGCGGCCCTTGATTCTTCACGGGCGAAAAAACTATCACCGCTTGTTGCAACTGCTTAAACAGCACCGTTTTCACTACGGTGGGATTTTGCATGGGTTTTCCGGCAGCTATCAGCAAGCGATGCAATTTGTTGAGCTCGGTTTCTACATCGGTGTGGGCGGAGTGATTACCTACCCAAGAGCGAATAAGACGCGTCAAGCGGTGACGCAGGTGCCCATCGACCATCTTGTTTTGGAAACCGACGCGCCAGACATGCCGTTGTCAGGGTATCAAGGCCAAGCCAATCATCCTAAGCGTTTACCCCAAGTGTTAACGACATTGGCGCAACTGAAGCAGAGTTGTGAGCAAACGGTTGCGGAAAACGTTTGGAAAAACAGCTTTTTGGCACTGTCTATTTGTGAATGAATTCTAAATAAAATGTGCTTTTTATGATTTCTGTAAACTTTGGTTGTGACTATTGTCACACTTACGAGTGAACAAGTGGTGAATCTTATCAGAAACTGTGAACGCGGCATTACTTTATCGGTGGACGGATGAGTATAATTGCCCGTGCTTTTGAGCTCCATTTTGTAACACGCCAACAAATAACTTAATAAGGAAGTCATAAACTATGAGCCTGTTTATGAGCCTAGTCGGTATGGCAGTTTTGATCGCTATCGCGCTTCTACTGTCTGATAACCGCAAAGCTATCAATCTAAGAACTGTGGGTGGCGCTTTTGCTATCCAATTCATCATCGGTGGTTTCGTTCTGTACGTACCATGGGGTCGTGATCTTCTAGCTGGTTTCTCAGCTGGTGTACAAAACGTGATCGACTACGGTAAAGACGGTACTGGTTTCCTATTCGGCAGCCTAGTTAACTTCTCAGTTGACGGTATCGGTTTCATCTTTGCTTTCCAAGTACTACCAACGCTAATCTTCTTCTCTGCGCTAATTTCTGTACTTTACTACATCGGTGTGATGCAGTGGGTTATCAAGATTCTTGGTGGCGGTCTACAAAAAGCACTGGGTACATCACGTGCCGAGTCTATGTCTGCAGCAGCGAACATTTTCGTAGGTCAAACTGAGGCACCACTTGTGGTTCGTCCGTTTGTACCTAAAATGACTCAGTCTGAGCTATTTGCAGTGATGTGTGGTGGTCTAGCGTCTGTAGCAGGTGGTGTACTTGCTGGTTACGCTTCAATGGGTGTACCTCTAGAGTACCTTGTTGCTGCATCATTCATGGCAGCACCAGGTGGTCTACTGTTCGCTAAAATCATCAAACCTGAAACTGACACGCCAAATGACGATCTAGGCGCGGACATCGACGGTGGTGACGACAAGCCTGCTAACGTTATCGATGCAGCAGCTGGCGGTGCGTCTGTCGGTCTACAGCTTGCGCTTAACGTTGGTGCAATGCTACTTGCGTTCATCGGCCTTATTGCTCTTATCAACGGCATCCTAGGTGGCGTTGGCGGTTGGTTCGGTATGCCTGAACTGACACTAGAAATTCTTCTAGGTTACATCTTCTCACCACTTGCATTCCTAATTGGTGTGCCTTGGGAAGAAGCGACGCTAGCGGGTTCATTCATCGGTCAGAAACTGGTGGTGAACGAATTCGTTGCTTACCTAAACTTCGTTCCTTACGTTGGTGATGCAGCTCAAGTTGTACCAGCAACCGGTGAAGTGATGTCGACTAAGACAGCCGCTATCATCTCGTTCGCGCTATGTGGTTTCGCAAACCTTTCTTCAATTGCGATTCTACTAGGTGGTCTAGGTGGTCTAGCGCCAAACCGTCGTCACGACATCGCTCGTATGGGTGTGAAAGCGGTCGCAGCAGGTACTCTGTCTAACTTGATGGCAGCAACCATCGCTGGCTTCTTCCTATCTTTCTAATTTAAGAAGCGATAGATTATATAGACGCCGTTTTATAAGACCCCGTAGTTGCATAGCTTGCTATGTACTACGGGGTTTTTTCGTTGTTTAAAGGTCTGGAGTATTTCCAGACAACAAGATTCATAACGTTTGTGCAGTGGATAAAACTCAGCAATCGTTAAGCCGGATCTTTTTTGAGATACAAACCGTTTGCGCTCTGTGTGCGACTACAGTTTTGCGATAAATATCTATACTGTATAGGTGTAAAGAAAATAGGCCTAAACTGATGAATGATGTGATTCTCGCGACCTTAGCGGGCTTTGTTGTCGGAATCCTGTTTTCCGCCATCAAGCTGCCCATTCCAGCACCTCCAGTATTACCGGGAGTGATGGGAATTGTGGGCGTTTATCTTGGTGGTGTAACCTTTCAATGGATCATTGAAAGGTTTTTTAGTTAACGCTAATTAATACAAGGAGTATGATTAGCGCGGCAACATCGGTTGCCTGAGGCGTCACAAAGCGCCTAGACACGTTAGACACCGCAATCGCAGATTGTTGTGCCATAGACCAAATTGGTACTGTGCGGTGACAAGGATAGCAATTGGTACATGTTCGCTGTATGTAGCAAGTCTTCAAGGAACCAAGTCCGTTCATTAATGATTACACCTTAATCATAGGGATTAAGGCGGTGAACTTTTTGAATATTGATCGGAGATAGAAATGAGCGATTTAAAAGCAGCTGCACTACGTGCACTAAAACTTATGGACCTAACTACGCTGAATGACGATGACACTGACGCGAAAGTTATTTCACTGTGTCATGATGCAAAATCAGCGGTAGGTAACACAGCTGCCATCTGTATTTACCCTCGCTTTATTCCTATTGCTAAGAAGACCCTTCGTGAGCAAGGCACACCTGACGTTCGTATCGCAACGGTAACGAACTTCCCACACGGCAATGACGATATCGAGATTGCGGTAGCGGAAACCAAAGCTGCTGTGGCTTATGGTGCTGATGAGGTCGATGTGGTGTTCCCATACCGCGCACTGATGGCGGGCAATGAGGAAGTGGGCTTCGAATTGGTGAAGCAATGTAAAGCAGCGTGTGGCGATATCTTGCTCAAAGTGATCATCGAAACTGGTGAGCTGAAAGAAGAAGCGCTAATCAAGAAAGCGTCAGAAATCTGCATCAAAGCAGGCGCTGATTTTATTAAAACCTCAACAGGCAAAGTGCCGGTGAATGCAACACCTGAATACGCTCGCATGATGCTCGAAGTTATCCGCGATATGGGTGTGGCTGAGACCGTTGGCTTCAAACCTGCAGGCGGCGTACGTACCGCAGAAGATGCTGCCGCGTACCTAGCGATGGCCGATGAGATCCTAGGCGACAACTGGGTCGATGCGCGTCACTACCGCTTTGGTGCGTCTAGCCTGCTGACAAACCTACTCAATACATTAGAAGTAACAGACGAAACGGCGGATCCAAGCGCTTACTAAGCGACGTCGGTTTGTTCGGTGGCGCGTTGTGCGCCACCTTACCTCTTTACCTTATTACCACCGCATTCAATGCGTGGGAGGCTCTAATGTACTTACCACAAGAAATTATTCGTAAAAAACGTGACGGTGAAGTGCTCACCGCAGACGAAATTAACTTTTTTATCCAAGGCGTTGCAAACGACAGCGTATCTGAAGGTCAGATAGCGGCGTTTGCGATGGCGGTTTTCTTCAATGAAATGACCATGCCCGAGCGCATTGCACTGACTTGTGCGATGCGTGACTCTGGCATGGTGATCGACTGGAGCCACATGAACTTTGATGGCCCGATTGTCGATAAGCATTCCACCGGTGGTGTGGGTGATGTGACCTCGCTGATGTTAGGGCCAATGGTCGCTGCCTGTGGCGGTTTTGTTCCTATGATCTCGGGGCGTGGCCTCGGTCATACCGGTGGCACACTGGACAAACTGGAATCGATTCCCGGCTACAACATCACGCCAAGTAATGAGGTGTTTGGTCAAGTGACCAAAGAGGCAGGGGTGGCGATCATCGGTCAAACCGGCGATCTAGCACCGGCTGATAAGCGTGTTTACGCGACGCGTGACATTACTGCGACGGTCGATAACATCTCCTTGATCACAGCGTCCATCCTGTCTAAGAAACTCGCAGCGGGTCTTGAGTCTTTGGTGATGGACGTGAAAGTTGGCTCGGGCGCCTTTATGCCAACGTATGAAGCCTCAGAAGAGTTGGCTAAGTCTATTGTCGCGGTGGCCAATGGTGCGGGCACCAAAACCACCGCAATTTTGACGGACATGAACCAGGTCCTCGCCTCGTCTGCTGGAAACGCCGTGGAAGTGCGCGAAGCGGTGCGCTTCCTAACGGGTGAATATCGCAATCCACGCCTTCTTGAAGTGACGCTGGCCTCTTGTGCAGAAATGCTGGTGCTCGGAAATTTAGCCGACGACACACAAGACGCGCGCGCTAAATTAATGAAGGTACTCGATAACGGTAAAGCGGCAGAGTGTTTTGGCAAAATGGTGGCAGGCCTGGGTGGCCCAGCGGATTTTGTTGAGAACTATGAGCAATACCTAGAAAAAGCGGACATCATTAAACCGGTTTACGCGCAAGAGTCCGGTGTCGTTTCGGCGATGGATACACGCGCGATTGGGATGGCGGTGGTTGCCATGGGCGGCGGACGCCGCGTGGCCAGCGACAAGATTGATTACGCCGTGGGCTTTGATCAATTTATTCGCCTCGGTGAGATCGCTAGCAGCGAACAACCTCTTGCCGTCATTCATGCACGCAATGAGGCTCAGTGGGAAGAGGCCGCGCAGGCGCTGCGCAGTGCAATCAAAATTGGTGGTGAATACACCCCAACCCCTGAGGTTTACCGTCAGATTCGCGCAGAAGACATTTAATCGACGACATCATTACATTAGGCCCATTCAGGCACACAGTAGCTGAGTGGGCGAAAGGAATACGCAATGAAAAGAGCATTTATTTTAGTCCTAGACTCATTCGGTATCGGCGCGACGGCGGATGCGGATAAGTTTGGCGATGTGGGCTCCGACACACTGGGTCATATTGCGGATCAGTGTGAGCAAGGCCTAGCGGACAACGAGCAACGCCAAGGTGCGTTGCGCCTGCCGAACCTGTCTAAGCTTGGCTTGGCGATGGCGCATAAAGAATCAACCGGACGCTTTGCTCCGGGGCTTGATGATAACGCAGAGGTTATCGGTGCCTACGGTCATGCGGCAGAGCTCTCTTCCGGTAAAGATACCCCATCGGGTCACTGGGAGATCGCAGGTGTACCCGTTCTGTTTGATTGGGGCTACTTTAGCGACAAATCGAGCAGCTTCCCGTCAGCGCTGACGGATCGCATTCTTGAGCGTGCGGGTTTAGATGGATTTCTTGGCAACTGCCATGCATCAGGCACGCAAGTGCTCGATGATCTTGGTGAAGAGCACATGAAAACCGGCAAACCTATCTTCTATACGTCGGCTGATTCGGTATTCCAAATCGCCTGCCATGAAGAGACGTTTGGTCTTGATAGATTGCTTGAGCTTTGCCAAATCGCTCGTGAAGAGCTTGAAGACTACAACATTGGTCGCGTCATTGCGCGTCCATTTATTGGTCCGGGTAAAGGTCAATTTGAGCGTACGGGTAATCGTCGCGATCTCTCTGTTGAACCGCCATCTGCGACCGTGTTGCAAAAACTGGTTGAAGAGAAGCAAGGAGAAGTGGTCTCGATTGGTAAGATTGCCGACATCTACGCCAACTGTGGCATCACCAAAAAAGTGAAAGCCACGGGTATTCCTGCTTTGTTTGAAGCGACTCTTGAGCAAATCAAAGCCGCACAGGACAACACCATAGTGTTCACCAACTTCGTTGACTTTGATTCTGCCTACGGCCACCGCCGTGATGTTGCAGGTTATGCGGCGGCATTGGAATACTTTGATGGTCGCATCAACGAAGTGATGGCACTGATGCAGGAAGACGATGTGCTGATTCTGACGGCGGACCACGGCTGCGATCCCACTTGGCCAGGAACCGATCATACCCGTGAGCACATTCCTGTGATTGTCTACGGGCAAAAAGTGCCGGCTGGGTCATTGGGTCGCCGCGAGTCATTTGCCGATATCGGCCAAACGCTCGCGAGCTATTTTGGCACTTCGCCAATGGATTACGGTAAGAACTTCCTCTAAAAGAGGCGGTTTTTCCCTGACTCTCACGCAGAGGTTGCAAGCGATAGCTGCTCACCTCTGCTTTATTTCATTCGTTTCAACTAAGGACATTGAATTATGGCAACTCCACATATTAACGCAGAAATGGGGGCATTTGCTGACGTCGTATTGATGCCAGGTGACCCACTACGTGCAAAATACATCGCGGAAACCTTCCTCGATGATGTCGTTCAAGTGTGTGATGTGCGTAATATGTTCGGTTACACGGGCACGTATAAAGGCCGCAAAGTTTCAGTAATGGGACACGGCATGGGCATTCCTTCTTGCTCCATTTACGCCACTGAGCTTATCAAAGACTTCGGTGTGAAAAAGATCATTCGTGTGGGTAGCTGCGGCGCGGTGAGCACCGATATCAAAGTGCGCGACGTCGTGATCGGCATGGGAGCTTGTACCGATTCGAAAGTGAACCGCATCCGCTTCAAAGGTCATGACTTCGCAGCGATTGCAGATTACAAAATGGTGCGCGCGGCAGAAGAAGCTGCAAAGGCACGTGGTATTGACGTTAAAGTCGGTAACCTGTTCTCGGCTGAGTTGTTCTACACGCCAGATCCAGAGATGTTTGATGTGATGGATAAGTACGGCATCGTGGGTGTGGAAATGGAAGCGGCAGGCATCTACGGTGTGTGTGCCGAGTACGGCGCGAAAGCACTGACCATCTGTACCGTTTCTGACCACATCAAAACTGGCGAGCAAACCACATCCGATGAGCGTCAAACGACCTTCAATGACATGATGGTGGTCGCACTCGATTCTGTACTGATTGGCGATACTCTGTAAGTATTCTTGCTTTGTTGTACAAAGAGCCCCGCAATCGCGGGGCTCTTTTTTTGAATGCTTACTTGTGGCTTAGCGTGTGGGTGAGGAGGGTTAACTCATCTCTTTGAGCAGTAAATTCTCTTGTTTCACTTTTGGCTTTCTGCGGATGATGAGCGCAAGCAGGAGGCCGGCAATAAAGCTCATCGCCACCATGGTGACCATGTAGCGGTCACTTTTTCGGTAGTAGTGATCGGAAAACGCGGTTAAGCGCCCTGTTTCGAACGTGATGCGCACAAAGCCAATCACCACACCGTCGTTGTAGATAGGCTCGACCAGTTGCTGTTTGCCAATGCTGGCGGTTTGCAGTGGGGTGTCCAGCCCCAATGTTTCCCGCACCGATTTGGCTTGATCGCTGGCCGCAAGACGAATGCCTTCGGCATCATAAATGGTCGCATCATACACCAAACGGTCGTTGGCCAATTGGTTAGCCAGTGCCAACAGCCGCTCTTGGTCGTCGTTTAAAATCATATCGCTGGAAGAGAGTGAGGCTTGCGAGATCAAGATCTTGGTCAATGTCTCAAGCTGGTTGGCTTGGATTTCCTCATTACCCTGAGTAATTTTGACACTGTTGACACCAATCGTCACCACCATTGCAATCAAGGCTAAGATCGCGACGGCGCGAATGGCCATCCGAAATGAGAAGAGTGAGGTGTCCATGAAAGCCCCGCGAGTTTAATTCCACCAATCGGCATATTGATACTTGCACAGATAAATTGCAATAGGTTAACGTGTGGAGAGAAATTCTAGGGAAGTGATACATGGACACGTTCAACACCGATATACACGCTGCTCTCTCGGTCAGCAAACCGCTTTCAATTCGTAAGCACATCCCACTGTGCAATCGTATACCAGAAACCCGACACACCAGCCGCTTTGATATCAATAAAGCCAATTGGATTGTTTTCGGTCACTACTTAAGCGCCAATCTCTTTGAAGATATCGATTTTTACACCGGGCAGTACAATGCGATTGTCGAAGTGTGGAAAGTCGGTCAATACGAAGTAGCTTTAATGGCCGGCGAGCTCACCACTGAGCATGAAGAAATTCTCCAAGCGATTGAGCTGGATTACGCTCGCCTGAACGACATTCCAGAGCTGAGCAAACCCGGATTGGTGGTGATGGACATGGACTCCACCGCGATTCAAATTGAATGCATTGATGAAATCGCCAAACTAGCCGGAGTGGGCGAAGAGGTCGCCGAGGTGACCGAGCGCGCGATGCAAGGAGAACTGGATTTTGAACAGAGCCTTCGTCAGCGTGTCGGCAAGTTAAAAGGGGCCGACGAGTCCATTTTAGGCTCGGTACGCGCTGAGTTGCCACTGATGCCTGATTTACCCGAGCTGGTGGCGACCTTCAAAGCGTTTGGTTGGAAAACCGCTATTGCCTCTGGTGGCTTTACCTACTTCTCGGACTACTTGAAAGAGACGCTAGCGCTTGATCATGCTCAGTCAAACCAATTGGAGATTGTGCAGGGCAAGTTGACCGGCAATGTCCTTGGCGACATCGTCGGCGCACAAACCAAAGCGGACATCGTGGATAGGCTAGCCGAGCAGTATGATATCGAACCACACAACACCATAGCCATTGGTGATGGCGCGAACGATCTTGTGATGATGGAGCGGGCGGGGCTCGGTATTGCTTATCACGCCAAACCTAAAGTGGAGCAGCAAGCCCAGTGCGCGGTGCGTTATGTTGGCCTTGGTGGTGTGATCTGTATTCTTTCGGCGCTACTGGTGAAGCAAAAGCGCGTCAGTTTTTGACGGCTTGCCTCGGGCGCTCTTCAAGCCTAAGCCCGACCTTTAAAAAAGAGTGAGCCGCCAGTGCGTCTCACTCTTTTGTTTATCATCCCTATTTCATCGATATGGACTTATTCCATCTCCTCCGGCTCAGACTCTTCTTGCAGCTCAAGCAAATTGATGGCGATAGAAACAAAGTCACTGTCGGTAATGATGCCGACCAAGTGGCCTTTGTGCACCACGGGCAAGCAGCCCACTTTGTGTTTTTGCATGTAGACGGCGCTCTCTTTGAGCCCTGCTTGTGGATCAACCGTCATCACGCTGGTTTTCATCACTTCGTATAGCGGCGTTTGTAGCGTATAAGATTGGCTCTCTGGTAGGGCTTGTAAGCTTGATTCTTGGGCGGCTAACACATCGCGATGTGACACCACACCAAGCAGTTTTTTATTCGCATCGACAATGGGAATGTGGCGGATGTCCAGTGCGGTCATCATGTTCTTTGCGTCGCCAAGATTGTGAGAGCGGAGAAGCGTGTGTGGATTACGCGTCATCATGTCTTCGACCTTGATCATGGCTGCCTCCTGAGTTGTTATTTTTTACTCATTAAATATAGTCACTTTCCGGCGTTGAATGTGAGAGCCCGACCTATTTTTATGCTCTTTGACGCAGCGAATTGATGCGGCGTGACAAGGTGCAAAACTTGCGCTTTTGCTTAACCTTATTCCGGCACGGATCGGAATAAATCCACTCTCTTTTCTTGCTATTGACCGTGCGGCGCATATACTAGTCGGCTGCGAAAAACTTGTCGTCTGTTTGTGACAGAATCAGAGCGAGCAAGCATTTGAATCTAACCCTGAATTGGGGCGCCTTCTTTGCGGCCTCATTCATGCACTGCGATAGACTAGTAATATGCAAGTATCCGATTTTCATTTTGACCTGCCTGATGAGCTGATTGCTCGCTACCCACAACCAGAGCGTACGGCGAGCCGTTTACTGCAATTGGATGGCAACAGCGGTGAATTGGTTGATGGCACATTTACCGATGTTCTCGACAAGATTCAGCCTGGCGACTTAGTGGTGTTTAACAATACTCGAGTGATTCCCGCGCGCCTCTTTGGGCGTAAAGCATCGGGCGGCAAACTTGAGGTGTTGGTTGAGCGAGTGCTCGACGAAACGCGCATTCTCGCCCATGTGCGCTGCTCAAAATCACCCAAGCCGGGCTCGACCATTTTTGTCGGCGACAATGATGAATTTTCTGCCCTGATGGTCGCGCGTCATGACGCCTTGTTCGAACTCGATTTTCAATCCGATCTCAATGTGCTCTCCATCTTAGAGCAGATAGGGCATATGCCGCTGCCACCTTACATTGATCGCCCAGACGAAGACTCAGACAAAGAGCGTTATCAAACGGTTTACAACCAAAAACCTGGCGCAGTTGCGGCGCCGACAGCAGGCTTGCACTTTGACCAGCCTCTACTGGATAAAATCGCTCAGAAAGGGGCAGAATTTGCTTACGTGACGTTGCACGTTGGGGCGGGGACATTCCAGCCAGTGAAGGTTGAGAACATCAATGACCACCACATGCACGCTGAATACGTCGAAGTACCACAAGAGGTGGTCGAGGCGATTGAAGCGACTCGGGCACGCGGCGGTCGAGTGATTGCGGTCGGTACCACGTCGGTACGCTCTTTAGAAAGTGCCGCGCAAGATGCGTTGAAAAAAGGCACGCCACTGGCGCCATTTTTCGGTGATACGGAAATCTTCATCTACCCTGGCTATGAGTACCAATTGGTGGATGCGCTTATCACCAATTTCCATCTCCCAGAGTCGACGCTCATCATGCTGGTGAGTGCATTTGCGGGCTACGACAATACGATGAACGCTTACCGCCACGCGGTGGAGAAGCAATATCGCTTTTTCTCTTACGGCGATGCCATGTTCATCTCCAAAAAGACTCAGAGCGCTAACGCGTAATTGGCGTTGGTGCGATATTAAACCGTCAGACTGTTTCTCTGACACTGGAGGCTTCGTGAAGTTAACATTTGAACTTAAGAAAAAAGATGGCGTTGCGCGCCGTGGTCAATTGACCTTTGAGCGCGGAACCGTGCAAACGCCAGCGTTTATGCCTGTGGGTACCTATGGTACGGTGAAAGGCATGACCCCTGAAGAAGTAAAAGGGATCGGCGCCGAGATCTTGCTTGGTAACACTTTCCATCTGTGGTTACGCCCGGGGCAAGAAGTGATGAAGCTGCATGGTGACCTGCATGACTTTATGAACTGGCAAGGGCCGATTTTGACTGACTCTGGTGGCTTCCAGGTCTTCAGTCTTGGCGATATTCGAAAGATCACCGAAGAGGGGGTTCACTTTCGTAACCCGGTGAACGGTGACAAAATTTTCATGGACGCTGAAAAGTCGATGGAAATTCAATACGATCTGGGCTCGGATATTGTGATGATCTTTGACGAGTGTACGCCATACCCAGCGACACACGATGAAGCGAAGAAGTCGATGGAAATGTCACTGCGTTGGGCGCAGCGTTCACGCGATCATTTTGATAAGCTCGAAAACCCGAACAGTCTATTTGGTATTGTTCAGGGCGGCGTGTACGAAGACTTGCGTGATGTGTCAGTGAAAGGTCTGACAGACATAGGCTTTGATGGTTACGCTGTGGGTGGTTTGGCCGTGGGTGAGCCAAAAGAAGACATGCACCGCATTCTTGAGCACACCTGTCCGCAACTGCCTGAAGACAAACCTCGTTACTTAATGGGGGTTGGCAAACCGGAAGATTTGGTAGAAGGTGTTCGCCGTGGCATCGACATGTTTGACTGTGTGATGCCAACGCGCAACGCTCGTAATGGCCACCTGTTTGTCACTGGCGGTGTGATCAAGATCCGTAATGCAAAACACAAAACGGATACGACGCCATTGGATCCACACTGTGACTGTTACACTTGCCAAAACTACTCGAAGTCCTATTTGCATCACCTAGAGCGCTGCAATGAGATTTTGGGCGCGCGTTTGAACACGATTCACAATTTGCGCTACTACCAACGCTTGATGGCAAGCATCCGAAAGGCGATTGATGAAGACCGCTTTGACGCGTTTGTGGAAGAGTTCTATGCACGTCGTGACCGCGAAGTGCCGCCACTGACGAAAGCATAACGATTGAAAGCCTTTGACCTATGGTCAGAGGCTTTTGCTAATAAAATAGGCAAACAGCGTGCATTTTTGAGAGGGTGATCTCTATTGTTTAATCTGACCCTTGAAAGTGTTTGGCTAAAGCCCAATTTGGATATCAATAAAATATAAATAGAGGATTATTTTAATGTTTATTTCTCAAGCTCACGCAGCCGCTGAAGGCGCACCAGCAGGTGGCGGTTTCGAAATGTTGATCATGCTAGGTATGTTCGCGGTTATCTTTTACTTCATGATCTACCGCCCACAGTCTAAGCGTGTGAAAGAGCACAAGAACCTAATGGCTTCTATGGGCAAAGGTGACGAAGTGCTGACGAGCGGTGGTCTAGTGGGTAAGATCACTAAGATTGCAGAAGACAACGATTACATCTCAATCGAACTTAACGCGAACAACGAAGTTGTGATCAAGAAAGACTTCGTGACTGCAGTGCTACCAAAAGGTACGCTGAAATCTCTATAAACAGCTAGAGGATCCTCGCTGTGCTTAACCGCTATCCGTTATGGAAGTATTTGATGGTGGTGCTAACCATCGCTATCGCTGCGTTGTACGCACTTCCGAATTTATACGGTGAAGATCCGGCAATTCAAGTGACAGGGGCGCGCGGCGCCTCTGTTGATCTGTCAACGCTGGACTCTGTCACTCAAGCTCTTGAAAAAGAGGGCTTATCTCATAAATCCATTGCTCTAGAAAATGGATCCATCCTTGTACGCTTTACGAGTACCGATACGCAAATCAGTGCGCGCGACGTCATCAGCGAAGCGCTCGGTAACGATACTATTGTCGCACTTAACCTTGCACCATCCACACCGGACTGGCTAGAAGCGATTGGCGCTGCGCCAATGAAGTTAGGTCTAGACTTGCGTGGTGGTGTTCACTTCCTGATGGAAGTGGATATGGACGCGGCGATGGAAAAACTCGTCGGCCAGCAAGAAGAAGCGTTTCGTAGTGAGCTTCGCGAAGAGAAAATTCGTTACCGCGCCATTCGCCCACTGGGCAAAGATGCGGTCGAAGTGCTGCTTCGTGATGGCGAGCAGCTAGCGCAAGCAAAACGTGTTCTCGAAGGTCTACACCCTGACATGTTGTTTGTGGAGTCAGGCAGCGAGAGCCGCTTTGCACTCAAAGCAACCTTTACCGAGCAACGCCTCACCGAAATTCGCAACTACGCGGTAGAGCAGAACATTACGATTTTGCGTAACCGTGTGAACGAACTAGGTGTTGCGGAGCCATTGGTTCAGCGTCAAGGTGCAAGCCGCATTGTGGTCGAGCTTCCCGGCGTACAAGACACCGCTCGCGCGAAAGAAATTCTCGGTGCGACGGCGACGCTTGAGTTCCGTGAAGTGGATGCGAGCGCTGACCTTGCTGCTGCTGCCAGTGGCCGCGCGCCAGCGGGCAGTGAAATCAAGCAAGATCGTGATGGTCGCCCTGTCGTGCTGAAAAAGCGTGTCATTCTTGGTGGTTCAAGCATCACGGATGCGAGCTCCAGCGTGGATGAGTACGGTCGCCCACAGGTGAACATCTCACTCGACAGTGAAGGTGGCAACAAGATGTCGGCGTTCTCGCGTCAAAATATCGGTAAGCTGATGGCAACGGTATTTGCAGAGTACAAAGACAGCGGTAAACGCACTCCTGAAGGCAAAGTGATTCTGTCTAAGCATGAAGAAGTGATCAACCAGGCGACCATTCAATCGGCACTTGGACGTAACTTCCGCATCACAGGTATCGATTCTGCCGCCGAAGCGCACAACCTTGCGTTGCTACTACGTGCGGGGGCTCTGATTGCGCCAATCTCGATTGTTGAAGAGCGTACCATTGGTCCATCAATGGGACAGCAGAACATCGATATGGGTGTCCAAGCGTGTATTTGGGGTATGGTCGCAGTCATGTTGTTTACCTTGCTCTACTACCGCAAGTTTGGCTTGATTGCCAACATGGCGCTGATGGCGAACTTGGTGCTTATTATCGGGGTAATGTCGATGATTCCAGGGGCAACCATGACGCTGCCAGGGATTGCCGGTATTGTCTTGACGGTCGGTATGGCGGTGGATGCCAACGTGCTGATTTTTGAGCGTATCCGAGAAGAGCTGCGTGATGGACGCAATCCACAACAAGCGATTCACCAAGGTTACGCCAACGCGTTCAGTACTATTGCGGATGCAAACATCACGACGTTGATCACCGCGATTATCTTGTTTGCCGTTGGTACTGGTGCCATCAAAGGTTTTGCGGTCACGCTGTCTATCGGTATTTTGACCTCCATGTTTACTGCTATCGTCGGTACCCGTTGTGTGGTTAACCTACTGTACGGCGGTAAGCGCATTAATAAACTGTCGATCTAGGGCTAGGAATACGTATGTTTCAGATTCTAAAAGCAGAGAAAACGATCGACTTTATGCGTTGGTCAAAGGCAGCATTCGCGCTGTCTATTGTGATGATCGCTGCGGCGCTCTTCACGCTATCAACTAAATGGTTGAATTGGGGCTTAGACTTCACTGGCGGTACGCTGATTGAAGTGGGCTTTGAGCAACCGGCAAACCTTGAAGAGATTCGTGGTGCGCTTGATGCCAAAGGCTTCGGTGACGCTACGGTGCAAAACTTTGGTAGTGCCCGTGATGTCATGGTGCGTTTGCGTCCTCGTGATGACGCTTCAGGCGAAACCTTAGGCAACCAAATCATCAGTGCCATTAAAGAGGGCACGGGTGAAAACGTAGAGATGCGCCGTATCGAGTTTGTCGGCCCGAACGTGGGTGATGAGCTGACAGAAGCGGGCGGTCTGGCGATCTTGGTGTCGCTGATCTGTATCTTGATTTACGTCTCGGTGCGCTTTGAGTGGCGTTTGGCGGCGGGCGCGGTACTTGCCTTGGCTCACGACGTTATCATCACCTTGGGCATCTTCTCTTTGATGCAAATTGAAGTGGATCTTACCATTGTCGCGGCCTTGCTGACGGTAGTGGGTTACTCGCTCAACGATACGATTGTTGTCTTTGACCGTATCCGTGAAAACTTCCGCAAGATGCGTAAAGGCGAATCGGCTGAGGTCATGAACAACTCCATTACCCAAACGCTGAGCCGTACCTTGATCACTTCGGGCACGACCTTGTTTGTGGTTATCGCCTTGTTTACCCAAGGTGGTGCGATGATTCACGGTTTTGCCACTGCGCTATTGCTTGGTATCACAGTGGGTACTTACTCTTCTATCTATGTTGCCTCAGCGCTGGCATTGAAGCTGGGTATCACCCGAGAGCACCTGATGCCACCTCAAGTTGAAAAAGAGGGCGCTGAGTTTGATGAGATGCCTTAATGGCTCTCTTACATTCTCCGTGCTCGCTACCTCTATTTGAGCTACTCCAAAGCCGCTGATGTCAGCGGCTTTTTTGTTCCTACTCACCGAAGGAAGAGTGATGAGAATTCGATTGTTGCTAGTGATGCTGGTGAGTCCACTGGCCTGCGCCAATACGCTGTTGATACCGATATTGAATGGCGATGCAATACGCCAAGAGATCCAGGAAACTTGGCTGGCGTGTGAGCGCGATACTTGGTGTGAGATGGCGCTGGACTATCATAAAGAGCACTATATTGCTGAAGCCACCTTAGACGGTGCAACGCTTTCAATCAAATTACTGTCATCGTTTTCACCCCATCAATGGAGTCAGCTGCAGTTACATCTTCGCCAAGATGGTTTTGTGCTCAACCGCGTCACCATCGATGATCAGAGTTTAGATATCGAGACAGAACTCGCGCTTGCGTCAAACCAAGAGGTCGAAACCAAAATAGTGCGGCTTCTGGGGCAAGCCTCGCCTCGGTCTACCCAGCGCCTAGTCTATCAACATCGAGATTGGCGAGCGATGATCGTCAGTCAGGATGGGGTTCTTCGCGTGACGTTCGAGCCACGATAATGTTAGAGGTCGTCGCATGCAGGAATGCGATGGGCATTGCTCAATATCTTGTTATCATGGAGCAAACTCAACAATAGGATCTTATCTATGCCTCATCTACGTTTTCGAGCGGTGGAGCCGCAAACGGTTCAAACCTTATCCTCAACACTGCTTGATGAGCTCCAACCACACATGGATTGCCCCAAAGAGGATTTCACCTTTGAATACATCTATACCACGTTTTTTTATGATGGAGAGGTCAGCCAAGCGTATCCGTTTGTCGAAGTGTTGTGGTTTGATCGCGGCCAAGAGACCCAAGATGCGGTCGCGAGCATCATTACTCGTCAGGTTCGCGGCGTGCTTGGCGAAGAGGTCGATGTGGCGGTAATTTTCACGGCGCTTGAAGCCAGCGGCTATTATGATAATGGTGACCATTATTAAACGCTGAGCGGCAACGGTAAATGGAGGGAAGGGATGAGTCATGAAAGCAGGGACGATTTGGCGACTTAGCGCCTTTCTACCTATCGCCTTGATGATGAGCTTTGGCTCATCGGTCAGTGCCACGCCTTGGGAGGCCATTTCATCTCCGTCTCAATCTCAGCCGCAGGCGATAGGAAGCTACGCCAATGGCTGCTTAGCGGGGGCTAAGGCGCTACCGCTTGAAGGGGAAGGGTATCAAGTGCTGCGCAGCCAGCGCGCTCGATACTACGCTCACCCCAGTGCGATTCGCTACATCGAACATTTGGCTGAGCAAGCGCATCGAACGTTGAACACCTCACTCTTGATTGGCGATCTTTCTCTGCCACAAGGCGGTCGTTTTTCGTCGGGCCATTCAAGTCATCAAACAGGGCTCGATATCGACATTTGGCTTAGGTTGGTAGATGCGCCATTGAGTTCTCGTCAGTTGGCCAAACCTGAGCCTCTGAGCGTGGTCAACCTTGAGCAGTACCGCTTAGTGAAAGCGAGCTGGGATCGTCGTCATTTTGACTTGATCAAGCTTGCAGCCAGTGATGACGACGTCGCTCGAATTTTTGTTCACCCCGTTATCAAAGACACCTTGTGCCGCAGCGAAGAGAGCCAAGACAGAACATGGCTTCGCAAAGTTAGGCCTTGGTGGGGGCATCATTACCACATGCATGTTCGGCTTCGCTGCCCTAAGGGCAGTGATGCCTGTCAACCTCAAGCCGCGCCTCCTGCGGGGGATGGTTGCGGCGCAGAGCTTGCCAGTTGGAAACCACAGCCCAAACCTGCCATCAAAACGCTAACACCGAGCACGACAAACAAAAAGAAAACGCCGAAAGTACCACCCGGCCAATGTTTGGCATTACTAGCAGAACAGTCTTGAACCCTGTCATTCGTTTTCATGTTTTCTTCTAAATAAGATAAAAAGTGCGCTACTCGGGCGATATTCATGAGTATCCGATCCAATACCCTCCGATATCCGTAAGAAATTTTCAGAAATTTCGATTTAATTTGGGTTATTAGCTGTTGAGGTAGTGAGATGTTAGATACCCTCATGTTGTCGCGAATCCAGTTTGCGGCCAATATTAGTTTTCATATTTTATTCCCAACCATCACCATCGCTCTGGCATGGATGTTGGTGTTTTTCAAATGGCGCTACAACCGAACGCAAGCGCCAGTTTGGCTCGATGTTTATTACTTTTGGGTCAAGGTGTTTGCACTCACATTCGCACTCGGTGTTGTCTCAGGCATTACGATGAGTTTTCAGTTTGGCACTAATTGGCCGGGCTTTATGGAGCGTGTGGGTAATGTTGCAGGTCCTCTGCTGGGCTACGAAGTAATGACGGCCTTTTTTATGGAGGCGACC
This sequence comes from Vibrio sp. R11-SG3-ISO3-SZ, assembly GCF_059834345.1. Taxonomy (NCBI): domain Bacteria; kingdom Pseudomonadati; phylum Pseudomonadota; class Gammaproteobacteria; order Vibrionales; family Vibrionaceae; genus Vibrio; species Vibrio sp. R11-SG3-ISO3-SZ. The sequence goes on along the minus strand of NZ_JCBDGX010000155.1, from coordinate 5,653 downwards.
TTTCTTGGCGTGATGCTGTTTGGTCGAGGCCGTGTGCCCGACTGGTTCCATACTTTGGCCACCGTCTTGGTGGCGGTCGGCACGACCATGTCGGCGTTTTGGATTCTGGTACTGAATAGTTGGATGCATACGCCAGCTGGGTATGAAGTCATCGATGGTGTGGTGCATGTCACCAGTTGGAAGGACGTCATCTTCAACCCCTCTTTGCCTTATCGGTTTGCGCATACCCTATTGGCGTCTGGTTTGACCGCAAGCTTTTTGATCGCAGGCATCAGTGCCTATCAGCTTATTAAGCAACCTAGCCATCGTGCAGCCAAGCTTGGATTGAGAGTTTCACTGTTAGCGGCGGCGTTGTTCATTCCTGTTCAGATTTTTGTCGGTGACTTGCACGGCTTGAACACCTTAGAGCATCAACCGGCGAAGATTGCGGCGATGGAAGGAGTATGGGAAACAGAGCAAGGCGCTCCGCTGCTTCTGTTTGCTTGGCCAAATGAAGAGCTGCGTCAGAACGAATTCGCGCTAGGGATCCCACATTTGGCGAGTTTGATTCTCACTCATTCGCTTGATGGGGAAATTGTCGGCCTCAATGACTTTGCACCCAATCACCCACCAGTAAAGCCGCTGTTTTTTGGCTTTCGGGTCATGGTTGGGGTCGGACTATTGATGCTAGCAGTAAGTTGGTTTGGTGGTTATCGCTTGCTCAGAGCTCGAGACCTGCCGAGGCCCTACCTCTATGTCGTGGTCGCCATGACGTTTTCTGGGTGGATAGCGACGCTCGCAGGTTGGTATGTCACAGAGATAGGACGTCAACCTTGGCTTGTCACTGGTGTACTGAGAACGGCAGAAGCCGTCACACCATTGGCACCATCGAATGTGATGATCTCCTTGTCGATGTATCTTGTCGTTTATGCTGCTCTTCTTCTGGCGTACATCCACACCTTGTTTTATCTCGCTCGTAAGGACGTTGATGCTCACAAAGTTACGGCAACAGTACAACAAGGGGTATGCTAATGTTGAACTATTTACCAGAAGTTTATCTGTTGATCCTTGGCTTCACCGTATTTATGTATGCAGTGTTGGATGGCTATGATCTCGGCGTAGGTATGCTCCTTCCTAGCAACGATGAAGATCAGCGAGACAGAATGATTGCGTCGATTGGACCGTTCTGGGATGCCAATGAGACTTGGCTTGTATTGGCGGTTGGGATACTGTTGATAGCCTTCCCTAGTGCGCACAGTCTGATTTTTACCGAGCTCTATTTACCGACCGCCTTCATGCTGATTGCATTGATCATGCGAGGTGTCGCGTTTGATTTTCGAGCCAAGGCCAAAGCGGACTATAAGCAGCGGTGGGATAATTGTTTTAAATTGGGATCATTGCTCGCGGCACTGACCCAAGGATACATGGTGGGAAGGTACATCATGGGGTTCGAAGCATCGGCACAAGCTTACGGGTTTGCGTTTCTCAGTAGTCTTTGTGTCGCGTGCGCCTATGTATACATTGGCGGTGCTTGGCTGGTTCTCAAAACGGAAGGAAGATTGCAAGCCAGAGCTGCGCGTTGGTCACGCAGAGCGGGCTGGATTGCTGCGTTAGGGATAATCTCGGTCAGCATTGTTAACCCGCTAGTCAACCAACAGGTAGCGCAACGTTGGTTCAGCTTTCCGGAAATTCTGCTGCTTGCCCCGGTGCCTTTGGTGGTTTTGACGACAATCTACTTAGTTGACCGCTACTTACGTCGAGTTCCGACCAGTGATGATTGGGGCGCGCGTTGGCCTTTTATTGGTGCTGTGGTGATTTATGCGCTGAGCTTTTTGGGGCTAGCGTACAGTTTCTTTCCTCAAGTGGTACCTGGAATTATGGAGGCTCGCCAAGCGGCCTCTTCAGATGCGACGTTGATCATCGTCGGCTATGGTGTGGTTGTGGTGATGCCGATGATATTGCTCTACACCTTTGCGGTGTATCGAATATTTAAAGGCAAAGCCACAGAGCTCAGTTATAAATAACGCTGACTAACATAAAAAAACGCCGCTTCGATGAGCGGCGTTTTTTGGTATTAGGCTAACCCTTGAATGATGACGAACTTTTCGAGCAGTTCCTCTTCGGTCTCAATATGGTTTGGGTCCGTGATAATGCATTTGGTGATCGGACACACAGACTGACAGGTGGGTTTGTCGTAGTGCCCTTTACACTCTGTACAGAGATCAGGGTCGATCTCGAATATGCTGTCACCCATAGAGATAGCGCCGTTGGGGCACTCAGGGTCACACATATCGCAGTTAATGCACTTATCCGTGATCAGCAACGCCATGGTTATTTACCTGTTGGGTTACGGGTATCCTGACCAGCATTAAGGTTACGCATCAATAGACCAAATTCCAGATCCAAATCCTGTGGGACTGGAATGAAGACAAAGTGGCCATTGCCTTTTGCGTCATCGATAGACTCAGACTTGCGGTTTTCCATCGCTTCAAGCGTGAAGACTACATTACCTTTAGGTGTCATAAGCTCAAGGCTATCACCCACAACGAATTTGTTCTTCACTTCCACTTCTGCCATGTCACCGCGACGTTTACCGGTAAACTCACCGACAAACTGCTGAGAATCGGAAACAGAGTAGCCGTAGTCGTAGTTTTGGTAAGCATCGTGAGTGTGACGGCGAAGGAAGCCTTCGGTGTAACCACGGTGAGCTAGGCTTTCAAGCGTGCCCATTAGGCTCTCATCAAACGGACGACCAGCAACCGCATCATCGATCGCTTTACGGTAGACTTGCGCGGTGCGCGCACAGTAGTAGAAAGACTTAGTACGGCCTTCGATTTTTAGCGAGTGAACACCCATCTTCGTTAGACGCTCAACGTGCTGAACCGCACGGAGATCTTTCGAGTTCATGATGTAAGTGCCGTGCTCATCTTCGTAAGCGGCCATCTTTTCTTCTGGACGGTGAGCTTCAGAGAGCAGCACCACTTCGTCGGTTGGTTTGCCACGACCAATCGTGGTTTCAGGGCGCTCGTCTTGAACTTCAACAGGCTGCGCCTGTGATGGATCAAACTTCTCAACGATGTCGCCAGTGTCGTTTTCTTTGCCTTGCTCAACTTTGTATTCCCAACGACATGCGTTAGTACATGTGCCTTGGTTTGGGTCACGTTTGTTGATGTAGCCAGAAAGCAGACAGCGACCAGAATACGCCATGCAAAGTGCACCGTGAACAAAGACTTCGAGCTCTGTTTCAGGGCAGTGTTCACGGATCTCTTCGATCTCTTCTAGAGAAAGCTCACGAGAAACAATCACGCGTTCAACACCGTTGGCAGCCCAGAATTTTACCGTCGCCCAGTTCACCGCGTTCGCTTGTACTGATAAGTGGATTGGCATATCAGGGAAGGCTTCACGTACCATCATAATCAGACCAGGGTCAGACATGATTAAGGCGTCTGGGCCCATTTCGACCACAGGTTTAAGGTCGCGGATAAAGGTTTTTAGCTTTGAGTTGTGCGGCTGGATGTTGCACACCACGTAGAGTTTTTTACCCAGCGCATGCGCTTCATCGATACCGATTTTTAGGTTTTCGTGGTTGAACTCGTTGTTACGAACGCGCAGGCTGTAACGAGGTTGGCCCGCGTAAACGGCATCAGCGCCGTAGGCAAAGGCATAACGCATGTTTTTCAAGCTGCCTGCCGGTGACAGTAGCTCAGGAACAAAAGCTTTCTCAGTGGTCATAGTCATTTCTCTTCAATCTGATCTCAAGTCAGGCCGATTCCACCATATGGAATCAGGGGCGCAAATTTTACGTCAAATACGCTGTGGTGACTAGGAAAACATAAGAGAGGTTAATGAAACGCCTTCTAAGCGAAGGCGTTGAAGAGAGTTAGGGGCAGAAGATTACGCGTTCGGGTGCGGTAGTCCGCCAAGCATGCGGTAGAGATCCGGTAAGAAAGTGCTCATTTCGCCGCACATCAGTGAAAAGTCGGCATCAAAGCGCGCCGCTTGATCTTCACGAGGAATATCTTCGTTCTGATCTCTCAGTTCATCTGAAAACTTGAGGCGTTTGATGCTGCCGTCGTCGGCCAAAATAAACTCCAAGCGCTCCTGCCACCACAAGGCGAGTTTGGTGACTTGCTTATCCGCTTCAATGTGGCTACGAATTTCATCACTGGTAAGCTCTTGCTTCTTACAACGGATAATACCGCCTTCTTCCAGTACCGATTTTAGTTCGGCCTCGTCAAGCATTTGTAGGCCTCCTGGGAGATCGCCGCTCTTTACCCATTCTGTCATTGTAAGTTCGAGCGGTTTTTCCGGGATGGCAGGCACGACGGGTAAGCTTCCCATGGTTTTACGCAGTAGAGCTAAGACATCTTCGGCTTTTTTGTAGCTGCTCGCATCCACCAAAATAAAGCCTTCGCTCGGCAAAATCAGCACATAGGTGTGGTTGCTGCGGCTAAAGGCACGCGGTAGCAAATCCATCACGATGTCGTCTTTTAAGGTCTCTTTTTCTTTCTTTTTCAGTGGTCGACCTTCTTGCGCTTCCATGGCATCCACTTTAGCGTTCAGTGACTCTTTGATCACGGAAGCGGGCAACATTTTCTCTTCTTTCTTGGCGCAGATAAGAATGCGGTTTTCGGAAACGTGCGTCATCATGTCGCCGTGTTTCCCCATGGCGGTGACCCAACCGAATTTTTGTTTGTCTTGGCTGCCACATGGCGTAAAACGAAACTCTTGGAGCTGTTTTTCTAATTGGTCTGCATTGAACTCAATATCGCGGTTAAAGCGATAAACCAGACAGTTTTTAAACCACATATGATCTCTCTAGTGCTACAAGTAAGTCGGCAATAATAAGGAATTTCAACCAGATTGTCCTAGCCGAAATGCAAAATATGAAGATGAATCCAGAATAAAAGTTATATGAAAATTTGTTTTCAAAGGTCACAAAAGTGTCATAATTGCTAGTAATAATGCCTATGCATCAAGAGGCGGCAGGCTGCCCGCCCTAATCATTGAGTAAACTCAACGAACATAAGGTTAAATGATTATGTCTAGAAGGATTCTGGTTGTTGAAGACGAGGCACCAATTCGTGAAATGCTGTGTTTTGTTCTTGAACAAAAAGGTTACCAAGCAGTAGAAGCAGAAGATTACGATACTGCAGTAACCAAATTGGCTGAACCCTTCCCTGATCTAGTGCTGCTAGATTGGATGCTCCCTGGCGGCAGCGGTATTAATTTCATCAAACACATGAAGCGCGAAGAGCTGACACGGAACATTCCGGTGGTGATGCTGACAGCGCGTGGTGAAGAAGAAGACAAGGTTCGTGGCCTTGAAGTGGGTGCGGATGATTACATCACCAAGCCATTTTCACCGAAAGAGCTGGTGGCGAGGCTTAAAGCGGTGATTCGCCGCGTGACGCCCACTGCGCTGGAAGATGTGATTGATGTTCAAGGACTCAAATTGGATCCCGTTTCTCACCGTGTGACAGCGAACGATGAGCCTGTCGATATGGGGCCAACGGAATTCAAAATGTTGCACTTCTTTATGACTCACCAAGAGCGTGTCTACAGCCGCGAACAGTTGCTCAATAACGTCTGGGGAACCAACGTGTACGTGGAAGATCGTACGGTTGACGTTCATATCCGTCGTTTACGCAAAGCACTCGAAGCCGCCGGACAC
>NZ_JCBDGX010000154.1:0-4500 GCF_059834345.1 Vibrio sp. R11-SG3-ISO3-SZ | reverse complement strand
CCCCCGCTTCGGCTTGGCCCGTCACCACGACCTTTCCCAGTCAAACGGCCGGTCCACTTTTCTCTATTATGAATCAACTGCCAAAACCCGTGCAGTGGCTCATCATCCGCTTTGATTTAGCTCCGCCAACACGCACCGAGCAACCCGTGGTCCATTGAGACAAAAGAGGGCGGATAAGAGGTTAAAGACGAGGACTTGTTGTCAATTCAACGACAAATCATTGGCTTAATCACGCGTAGGATGATTGAGTATGTGGTCTTCCCAATTGATCACATCGATTTCGTAGACCACTTTATTTCTGACGCTTTCGCCGGCGGCGTGCATAGCCGACTTAGAGCCAGTGCGCAGCGGGTGCCATTCGGGCAGTGGCTGGCCTTCTGCCATTAAACGGTAGGCACAGGTGTGCGGTAACCAGGTGAAATCATCGATGTCATCACGAGTCAGCTTGGTGCACTCTTCATGAGACTCAAAACGATGTTCATAATCGCTGCACGAACAGGTTTTTGTGTTGAGTAAGCTACACGCCACATTGGTGTAGTAGATTTCATCCGTATCTTCATCCATGAGTTTGTGCAGGCAGCACTTGCCGCAGCCATCGCACAGAGATTCCCACTCTTGCTCCGTCATCTGCTCTAACGTTTTTGTTTGCCAAAAGGGTGCGCTCATAGACTCATCTTGGATTAGTTAAAGAAGGGGCGATTTATACCGTCTAGCGGCAAAAACTTCAAGATCTTGTACTGATCGTCTTGATGATTTTTGCTACTATCGCGCCTCAATTTTACTCAGGGGTATCAGGATGGATTGTCGACTCGGTTGCGGGGCTTGCTGTATTGCGCCCAGTATCTCATCACCGATTCCGGGGATGCCAAATGGCAAACCTGCCGGTGTTCGTTGCATTCAACTCAATGAAGACAATCTCTGCAAGCTGTTTGGCTTACCAGAGCGTCCCAAAGTGTGCGCAGATTTTAAGCCGTGTCCTGTGGTGTGCGGGGCGACCAACCAGCAAGCGATGACCAATATCACCGAGCTTGAGCGTCTGACATAACACTTGGCGTCTAACGTAACCCTTGGCGTCTGAGGTAACAAAAGCAAACCAAGCACCACGCTCTGTCATGGGTGACAGATAAAAACATGGCCGCAGATGCGGCCATGTTGATATTATTTCTGGGTTTAAAATGCAGGGCATTAAATCTTATGTCGCCCGAGCAGTGAATGAGACAGCGTTGTGCCATCCACCAGCTCTAATTCACCACCGACCGGCACACCATGGGCAATGCGACTAGCCGTGACTTGGTGCTCATGACACAACTCGGCAATGTAATGCGCGGTCGCCTCCCCTTCCACCGTTGGGTTGGTCGCAAGAATCACCTCGCTAATATCACCGCGGCGCAGGCGAAAGTCCAGCACATCCAAACCGATATCACTCGGCCCAATGCCATCAAGGGGCGACAAGTGCCCCATCAACACAAAGTAACGCCCAGAGTATTGGCCGGTCGCTTCCACCGCTGCGATATCCGCAGGGCTTTCGACTACGCAAATTTGTCCATTCTCTTGGCGTTTTGGATTGGTGCAGATATGGCAAACCTCTTCTTCGGTAAAGGTCCGGCATTCGGAGCAATGGCCGATTTCCGTCATTGCCTGACTTAACGCGTCGGCGAGTTGCACGCCGCCTTTTCTATCTCGCTGCAATAAATGAAAGGCCATCCGCTGTGCCGACTTGGGGCCAACCCCAGGTAGACAGCGCAAGGCCTCCATTAATTGTTCCAGCATGTGACTGGTACGCATTGACTCTCTTTCTCTATGAATTGTCGTCATTCTCGTCGATTGCACGTAAACCTGTTACGCGCAGAGAGCGAGATTAGAACGGCATTTTCATACCAGGTGGTAATTGCATACCGCCTGTCACTGACGCCATTTTCTCTTTTTGCGTCTCTTCAACACGACGAGCGGCATCATTGAACGCAGCAGCAATGAGATCTTCTAGCATCTCTTTATCGTCTTCCATCAAGCTCTCGTCGATATCAACGCGGCGAACACTGTGGCTACCAGTAATGGTCACTTTCACAAGTCCAGCGCCCGATTCACCAGTCACTTCCATATTCGCAATTTCTTCTTGAAGCTTTTGCATGCGATCTTGCATTTGCTGGGCCTGCTTCATTAGGTTGCCCATACCGCCTTTACCAAACATGTTTATCTCTCTAGTTTATCACTATATCGAATTAAATGGGGGCTGAATCAAATGAATTCAACCACCGGAAATTATATCGGTCGTACACTATCGCTATCGAGTTCAGCACCAAAACGCTGCTCGATAAACTGCACGTACTGATCAGCCGCTAGACTGCTAAAAGCTTGCTCAAGCTTGCCTTGATACAGCTTATCTCTTAACTCTAGCGGTGTTTCTCCTTTGTCACCAATCTCGACACTTAACTGGCACTCTTCGCCCAACACTCGATTGAGCTCTGAGAGCAGTTCACTTTGCGCTTTATCCGTGTTGAGGTGAGCCTGCTGTGGACGCAACGTCAGTTGGATAGAGCGACCATCTTTGACGAAATCCGAATTGAGCGCGAGTTGCTCAGTCAACTTAGCTGTATTGAGCTGACTGATGAGCTGCGCCCACTCGCTTCGCTCTAAGCTTTCATTGACGAGTTTATCGACCATCTCTGGCGTCTTCTCGTGCTCGAGCGCTTTTTTCAGCTGCGTGGGTTTCAGTTCCGGCTTTTGCTCATCCACGACTGGTTGGCTTGGCGTCCATTGATAGGGCTCAGGCTTCTCAAGCGATGCGTTGTTTGCCGACTCGTTTCTAGCCATGTGTGCAGCAGGCGACATCTGCGGCGCTCCGGCGTGTTTTTGCGCAACACGTTCGAGCACCGATTCAGGTTTGGCAGATGCCGCTTTAGCCTTTTTTGTTGACGCGCCTGGCGAGCTGCGCCCTTGACGCTGTGAACGCAATTGATGACGCAAACCACTAATGCCGCCGCTCACCCCGCTTGACGCAGGCTTCTGCGTTGGAGGCGGTGTTGGCGCTGCTGGGGCTTGTGGGGCCGAAGCGGGCGTCATCTGTGCATACTCATCTCTGTCATATCCAGACGCGTCATGCATATCGTCATGCGATGGCATGTCGTAATCGGCCATCGGTGGCTCATACGACGGTGCGCTTGGCATTGGCTGCGATAGCGCTTTAGGCTGAGGTGGTGTCGCTTCAGGCTGAGGTGATACCGCTGGAGAGGACATCGGCGCTTGAGGCGCAGCATGGCTGACTGGTGGCGCTGCAGATGGCACCGGCGCCTCTGCGACAGGTGCGCTGGACGTTGAGATTATATTGGCTTGCGACACCTCTTGTGGCCTAAATGCCACCATGCGCAACAGCACCATCTCTAAACCAATGCGCTCTGACGGCGCCAACGCGATGTCTTCACGCCCTTTCAACGCAATTTGGTAGAACAGTTGAATATCTTGCGGCGTTAACGCTTTGCTCAGCTGCACGACCTTGTCAGCGTCAGGCTGGCCTTTATCAAGCGAGGATGGCAAAGCCTGCACCATGGCTAATCGATGCAATTGACTGGCGAGTTGTTGCAACAATCCATCCCAATCCACACCGTTTTGCGCCATTTGCTCCACACTCGACATCACCACATCCACCGATTTCGAGCTGATCGCTTGCAGCAGATGCAAGGCTTGATCGGTGTCGAGTGTACCCAACATGTGCGCCACGCTTTCTTGGCTGATACTGCCATTGCCAAGAGCAATCGCTTGGTCAGTCAAACTGAGTGCATCACGCATACTGCCATCCGCCGCATGGGCAATCATACCCAATGCGCGTGCCTCTGCACTCACTTGTTCCTGTGCAAGGATATGATCCAGCTGTTGATGAATGGCATCGACCGTAATCGGCTTAAGATGAAACTGCAGACAGCGCGACAAAATCGTCACAGGCAGTTTTTGCGGATCGGTGGTCGCCAGAATAAACTTCACGTACTCTGGCGGCTCTTCCAATGTTTTCAGCAGCGCGTTAAAGCTATGACGAGAGAGCATGTGCACCTCGTCAATCAGGTACACTTTAAAGCGTCCACGCGCTGGCTTGTACTGGACGTTGTCCAATAACTCTCGAGTATCTTCCACTTTGGTGCGCGACGCCGCGTCGATCTCTAATAGATCCACAAAGCGCCCTTGGTCTATCTCTTGACACGTATCACACTGACCACAAGGGTTGGCAGTAATACCCGTTTCACAATTTAGACCTTTGGCAAACAGTCGCCCAATCGAGGTTTTACCGACACCTCGCGTACCACTGAACAAGTACGCATGGTGGAGACGATTTTGAGCGAGTGCATTTTCAAGCGCCGTCAAAACGTGCGCTTGACCCACCACTTCACTGAATTTGGTTGGACGCCACTTTCGCGCTAAAGCAAGATAACTCATGAATAATTCCGATTAATGACCGTCAAATTCACAGATGCTGTAAACCGTAAGGCCGAGACCTTGCAGACGTTTATCACC
>NZ_JCBDGX010000153.1:0-2312 GCF_059834345.1 Vibrio sp. R11-SG3-ISO3-SZ | reverse complement strand
CATTAACATGTCGCCGATCGGTTCAGCGTTTTCGTTGGTCGCGTTGAGTTTGATTTGAATCCAAGGCATGGTCTGGCTCTGCTCGATAAAAAGGAAATTGGCGCAGAGTGTAGCAGAATTGAGCGAGAGGGGGGAGTTGCTAGTTCCTAGTTGTTAGTTCCTAGACGGGACTGTGAAGAATAAAAACGCCCAGCGGTGGCTGGGCGTTAGGAGAGAGCGTTATAACTCAGAGAATTAATGGTCTAGACCAAGTTTCTTCTCTAGGTAATGAATGTTGGCACCGCCGTGTTGGAAGTTCTCATCATTCATGATCATCTCTTGCAGTGGCACGTTGGTTTTGATGCCTTCGACGATCAGTTCGCCGAGTGCATTCTTCATGCGTGCGATCGCGACATCACGGTTCTCACCGTAAGTGATCAGTTTGCCGATCATCGAGTCATAGTGCGGTGGCACTGTGTAACCAGAGTAGATGTGCGATTCCCAACGTACGCCCATGCCGCCAGGGGCGTGGAAACGCTCAATTTTACCTGGTGAAGGTAGGAAGCGCTCTGGGTCTTCGGCGTTGATACGACACTCAATCGCGTGGCCGCGGATTTTGATGTCATCTTGCGTGAACGACAGAGGTTGACCTGCAGCAACACGCAGCTGCTCTTTGATTAGGTCGATGCCAGTGACCATTTCAGTGACTGGGTGCTCAACCTGAATACGGGTGTTCATCTCGATGAAATAGAACTCGCCGTTTTCGTACAAGAACTCGAACGTGCCTGCGCCGCGGTAACCGATTTCGATACACGCACGGGTACAACGCTCACCGATGTACTTACGCATTTCAGCCGTGATGCCCGGTGCGGGTGCTTCTTCGACCACTTTTTGGTGACGACGCTGCATAGAACAGTCACGTTCACCAAGGTGGATAGCGCCGCCTTGACCGTCTGCGATGACCTGGACTTCAACGTGACGCGGGTTTTCAAGGAATTTCTCCATGTAGACCATGTCATTGTTGAAGGCCGCTTTCGCTTCTGCGCGCGTCATGGCAATGGCTTGCACCAAGTCTTTTTCAGCACGGACCACACGCATACCACGACCACCGCCGCCGCCAGAGGCTTTGATGATCACTGGGTAGCCGATGCGTTTCGCGTGGGCTTTGTTTTTGTCTTCGTCGTTGTCGAGCGGGCCATCTGAGCCAGGTACACAAGGTACGCCCGCTTTCTTCATTGCGGTGATGGCTGATACTTTGTCGCCCATCATGCGAATGGTCTCCGCTTTTGGACCGACAAAGATGAAGCCGCTGCGCTCGACTTGCTCTGCGAAGTCTGCATTTTCCGACAAGAAGCCGTAACCTGGGTGGATAGCGACCGCACCGGTCACTTCTGCCGCAGAAATAATGCGAGGAATATTGAGGTAACTGTCGATACCACGTGCAGGGCCGATACAGACGGTCTCGTCTGCCAGCAGGACGTGTTTAAGATCGCGGTCAGCCGTTGAGTGGACGGCTACCGTCTTGATACCGAGCTCTTTACAAGCGCGAAGGATACGAAGTGCAATTTCACCTCGGTTCGCGATGACTACTTTATCTAACATAACAGAGGGCCTCTATTATTCGATAACAACAAGCGGTTGATCGAATTCTACCGGTTGGCCGTCTTCAGCAAGGATGGCAGTCACGACGCCAGATTTATCGGCTTCGATTTGGTTCATCATTTTCATCGCTTCAACGATACATAGCGTGTCGCCGGCATTCACTTTCTGACCGACTTCAACAAACGCTTTCGCATCTGGGCTTGGTGAACGGTAGAAAGTACCAACCATTGGAGAAAGAACCTGGTGACCAGACACTGCTGCTGGTGCAGACTCTTGAGCTGCAGGAGCAGGGGCAGCTGCTGGTGCAGGCGCCGCAACCGGTGCTGGCGCGGCTGCGTATTGGATAGGAGCAGGCTGCGCAGGCGCTGCAACGCCGTGACGACTGATGCGTACCGACTCTTCACCTTCAGAGATCTCTAGCTCAGCAATGCCAGACTCTTCAACTAATTCGATAAGCTTCTTAATTTTACGGATATCCATTGTGTCTTTCTCTTTTATCTTGTGAATAAGACAGCGCCTAAAGGCGCTGCAGAGTAGTGAGTATCGGCGTCCATCTGTCCGCCGCGTGTTGTCTTGTTACGCTGACTTGAGCTTGTCTATCGCAGCCATCAACGCAAATTGGTAACCTTGTGCACCTAAACCACAAATCACACCTACTGCTTTATCAGACAGGTAAGAGTGATGACGGAAGGGTTCGCGTGCGTGCACAGGTGCTGTTCATGCCACCTGTT
>NZ_JCBDGX010000152.1:0-2448 GCF_059834345.1 Vibrio sp. R11-SG3-ISO3-SZ | reverse complement strand
CTTCTTCTACATCAAGGTGGGTAGGGTCTGACACTGCAACACTGAGTGAGCAAGCCGTTTTGCCAACGGGCAGCGCTTGCAAGCGAGTGATGAGCTCACGTAAGCCAAGGGTTTGGCACAGCTCAGCGTAGGGCGTTTGCGACAGGTCGATGACGTTGAGCCCAAACAGCTGACTGAGGTGCTCAGTCAATTGGGTATGGTTAATAATGGCCAGCTCGTGCAAAGCGTCAGGGACGGAGCCCCCTGACGCTTGCACATGCTCCAGCACTTGTCTCTCTTGCGCTGCGTCAAGCAACTTGGCTTGACGCAGGATTGAGGGGAGATTGGTGAGCATTAAGAGCAGCCGCTTGGCTTAGCCGATGCAGGCACGTGCGTGTTAGTTTCACATACCCAGCCTGAAGACTCCTTCTTGTAAGTAATAGTACCTTCACTACCTGATGTCGCCATTGATCCTTGAGTGAACTGGAATTGAATTGAATTATTGGCGCTAACACTTAACGTCCCTAATGTGCTAGAGCCTGCAGAAATACCAATAGCAGCAAATAGTGCAGTTTCGTCTGTGGTAGTGAAATCGCCATTTTCTTGGATATACAATTCTGCGGGTGTAATTGTAGATTTCAGTGTTGCTAGCGCCGACGCTGCTTCACTTTTTGCCACATAGTTTTGGTAGGCAGGAACAGCAATTGCCGACAATACCCCAATAATCGCCACTACGATCATCAATTCAATTAAAGTAAAACCAGCTTGCTGGCGACGTGGTTTGGTTTGCATAGAACTCTCCATTTGGGTGCTTGAGGCACCGCGGTGTTTGTTGATGGGGAGAGCATAGAAGGGCTATGAAACTTGTGGAAATGGTGGCGCAGCGCTTTCCGAGTCAATTAGGAAAAAATACGACTTGATTTCATTTACACGGCAAATTACTTCGAGCGAGGACAAAACTTTATTAGAGTCGAGAGGCTTTAGTGTGAGAGAAAAACAAAAAATGGAGACGCGAGGTCTCCATTTACTGATTGAAAAATAAGATCTTTCTTCCATTGTTAAGTCAACGGGGCGCTTTGCTGAAAGCAAAGCCAAGCGGTAGCGCGAAAACGCTGCTTCAAAATACGGCTTTAAAACGCCTCTTTAAAACGCATAGAGAGATCGAGCGCTTTAAGGTGTTTGGTCAAAGCGCCGACGGAGATGTAATCCACACCAGTCTCTGCAAACTCGCGGATGGTCTCAAGCGTGACATTGCCTGAGTTCTCAAGCGCAGCGCGCCCGGCATTGATTTTCACCGCTTCACGCATCATCTCTGTGGTGAAGTTGTCGAGCATGATGATGTCTGCACCAGCATCGATCGCTTCTTGCAGCTCTTGCAAGCTTTCGGTTTCCACTTCCACAGGTTTGCCCGGGTTCAGTTGCTTGGCCATCTTAATGGTTGGCGTGATGCCGCCATTGGCAATGATGTGGTTTTCCTTGATGAGGTAGGCATCAAACACACCGATGCGGTGGTTAAAGCCGCCACCGCACGCCACGGCGTATTTCAGTGCGCTGCGAAGGCCAGGAATGGTTTTGCGCGTATCAAGCAAGCGACAGTCAGTGCCTTGCAGCTGTTTGGCGTATTGCGCCACGGTACTCGCGCAGCCAGACAGCGTTTGGATAAAGTTCATCGCGTTACGCTCGCCGGTCAGCAGCATGCGTGATGAACCCGTTAAGGTGCACAGCACTTGGTTGGGCTCCACGGTGTCACCATCGTCGACGTTCCATTCAATCGTCACTGGGCTGCCACCGGGCTGCTCGGCAAGCTGCTTGAAGACTTCTTCTGCCCACGCTTTACCACAGAACACACCGTGTTCGCGAGTGATTAAGGTGGCTTGGTTCTGTGCATCTGCAGGTATCAGAGCCGCGGTAATGTCGGCTGCGGGCTCCAAAGTGCCACCGAGATCTTCTTTCAGCGCGTCGGCCACCGCTCGCGTGATCTCCAGCGGAAGTTGCTGCTTCAAATATTCAAGACGTTCTTGGCTATTGTGTGTGTTTTTCATCGCAAATCTAATACGCAGTTGAACAGAGTGGGGCATGATACGCTGACTGAGCATGAAATTCAGCCATTATTCTCGCATTTTATCTCAGGCGAGATAGACTCTAGCCAGGCTATGTTTGAGTTCCGAGTCGTATAACAACATGATAGATAACCAAGGGTGGTATCAAGCGGCGCGTCATGTGCCCTCACCGTTTTTTGATCAAAGACCACAAGGTGAGACGATCTCTTTGCTGGTGGTGCACAACATCAGTTTGCCACCGGGCCAATTTGGTGGCCCCTATATCGAGCAGTTTTTTAGTGGAACGCTCGATCCTAACGCACATCCGTTTTTTTCTGTCATCCATAAAATGGGCGTCTCGGCGCACTGCTTGATTCGCCGTGATGGTGAGGTAGTGCAATTTGTATCGTTTGATGATCGCGCTTGGCAT
>NZ_JCBDGX010000151.1:0-4475 GCF_059834345.1 Vibrio sp. R11-SG3-ISO3-SZ | reverse complement strand
CTGATCCTCTTGAACATTATCTTCTTCCAGCACGATGATGGATGTCCAACCGACGGTGGTATCAATCGCTGCAAACTCATAGTCGATGCCGAGCGAAATTGAGTCACCGACGTCCATACTGCGTCCGTTCGCTGCAATCAGTGGGCCGCCTGTGGATTGGTTGGTGGTGTCACTGCGAGAGTAGGATGCTCGCGCACTCAGAGCCTGATAGCTGTAGGCCGCGCTGAGCTCAAAGCCTTTGATCTCCGCATCGCCAATGTTCTCAATCAA
Source organism: Vibrio sp. R11-SG3-ISO3-SZ (assembly GCF_059834345.1). Lineage (NCBI taxonomy): Bacteria > Pseudomonadati > Pseudomonadota > Gammaproteobacteria > Vibrionales > Vibrionaceae > Vibrio > Vibrio sp. R11-SG3-ISO3-SZ. The sequence goes on along the minus strand of NZ_JCBDGX010000151.1, from coordinate 4,205 downwards.
GTAGCTGCCATCATCTTGGTAGGATTCACCGATGTAGTCGTCAATCTCGTTTTGGAACAGCGTTAGGTTCGCACTGATGGCATGCTGGTCAAAGCGTTGGAAGTAGCGAGCGCCCACTTCGCGCGATAGGCCAGTTTCTGCGTTAATATCGTCAGCGAGATAGGCGACATCTTGATAGGCGATAAAGGTTTCAAGCAGCTCCGGGCCCTTAAATAGACTGCGAGTGCTGGCAAAGAGCGTCCATTGCTCGGTGATATCCCAATCGGCGCCAAGCGCCCAAGTCCACTCGTTAAATGTGTTCTTGCTGGTTTCGGCATCACGGATGTAGTGGTCATAACGCAGGCCCGCTGTCAGTGCGAAACTTGGCGAGAGCTGAATTCTGTCTTCGAGATAGCCAGCGCTGCTTTTCGCATGCTCTTGCATAAATGGCGTACCCCCATAGGCGCTTTCGCTGGTTTTATCCATGTATTCAAGCCCATAGGTGAAGCGATGCCCACGCTCAGCCAACATTAGATTAGACTGAAACTGAGCGGTGGCACCCAAGTTTTGGTTTTTAGCGGTGTTCTGGCTGTGTCGGTTGGCTGGCCAGCGGCCAGTAATTGCTGACTCGTCACGATCGATTTGAGTGGTACTGGAATAGAGCGTGACTTTACCTTGATGGTTGTCGCCCCGCAGTTCATAGGAGCCCGTAAAGGTGTCGCGGTCATACTGAGTCGGGATTAAGTCTTCACCAGAGAGCTCAGTGTTGGCACTGCCACCCATATCCGGTCTTGGGCTGTAGTCGCCCTCATCACGGTAGAGGTCATAGCTGAGCTGAAAACGATGCAGATAAGAAGGCTCATAACCCAGTTTGAACAGCATATTGCCGACATCGCCGGCTGCGCCATAGGTGGTGTCACCATTGCCGTCTTTAAAGTCATCACGTTCGACGTAGTTCGCGTACACCATCGCATCAACATTATCGTTCAAGAGACCATATGCGGTGACAGAGCCTTGACGACTGTCGTTGCTGGCGACACCACCATACACACGGACGCCAAAGCTTTCGTTGTAACGCAGCAGGTCGCGAGCGTCTTTCGTCTCAAAATAGACCGCACCGCCAAGGCCTGATTGGGTGACGGAGTTGTTGCCCACTTGGATGTCGACCGCTTTAAGGATGTCTGGGTTGAGTGTGAGGTTGCCGATATGGTGGAACATATTGGCGTGCTGCGATGCGCCATCGAGGCGGATGTCTAAGTCCGTTTCCCCGAGGCTACGAATGGTAATGCGTTGGTTAACGGAATGAGTACCGCCGACATCGACGCCGGGTACACTGCGCAGTAGATCCGACATGTGATCCGCTTGCTTAATGGAGATGTCTTGATCGCCCAAGAACTCAGAGCTGCTCGAAACTTGAGTGCCCCAGACTGTGAGCGTTTCATCGTTCGTGTTGTCGCTTTGGGTCTCGGCATAGGCACCGCTGCTGAGTGTGACCGCAATGGCCAAGGCTAGAGTCGATACCGAAACGATCGGTTGGTGATGTGAGTTCATGAACTCCCTCTTATGCATTGTAAATGATAATTAATATCATTAATGTTATGCTACACCGCTAGTACATGAACAGCTTTTATGATTATGCAAAATCGCCAACTTGTTATGAGGAAAGTTATGCATTCAAAACAGATCACCCCGTCACTGTTTCGCATGGAAATGGCGGACGGGATTAACGTCTTTGGCGGCGGGCAGAGGAGTCAGCAAGAGAGCCTAGTGATTGCCCCTGCGACCCCATCGGTGATCTTTACCGTGTTGTTAGATGGAGATTTAGAGTTTGGTTATGACCAGCTTGAATGTACGCTTAGTGCGCAACCTCAGGCGCAAGTGATGGCCGTCAATCTCGTTCACCCTGCCAGTTTTTGGCGAAGTGTAGAGAAAGATCAGTGGGTCGAGAAAATTCACCTTGTGTTGCCGCGAATTTGGTTTGAAACAAAACCGCTTGAAGGCGGCGCTTTTCGTACTTTTTACTCCGCTCACCTCGCCAGTGCTTGTTTTGATTTACCGAGTGAGGCCGCTAAGGAAATACAGAGACTGCTTCGCACCCCGCCCCCCGAGACGATTGCCAAACGCATCGAACTGGAAAGCAACATCCATCAGCTGCTTCTCCAATTGATGAACCAGCTGTGTGCGTGCGAGGTGACTCAGGCCCCTCATCCTAGCGCGCGCCAAGACGTCGAGATGGCGGAGATTGTTGCCTTTATTGAAACCCATTTAACGCGGGCGCTGACTTTAGAGGCTATCGCTGAGTTTGCGCATATGAGTATTTCGTCGCTGCAGAGACTGTTCAAGGATCACATGAACATGACCGCTGCTCACTATGTACGGCGCAGAAAGCTGAATGATGCCAGAGTGAAACTGGCGACCGGTTGTATGACGGTCAGTGAAGCCGCTTACAGTTATGGTTATCGTCACCCCTCCAATTTCTCTCTCGCGTTCAAAAAGCAGTTTGGTTACTCGCCAAATCGGGTGGGTGAGAACGCAAACCTTGAGCAAAAAGAGCTAAGGGCAAAGCGAGTATTCACTTCTGAATGCCCAACGTAGCCCATTGTTTGAACGGGCTACGTTGGATCAGTGTTAAAACCATAACCCAGTGGGCAGCCTGAGTAAAAGTACATCACGCATCAGCAGATAAAACATCACCACGATAACAAATGAAGCGGTGAGGTGTTTACTCATAGAGCAGGTTTCTATTTTATCGAAGTTTGCGATCAACATAATGGCAACAAAAGCGAGTAACGAGGATAGCCCAAAACCAAGCGTGGTCATCAAGAGCGTCCAGAGGGCCATAATGGCAATCAGAGCGCTCTGTCGCATAGTCGGGCTTATCTTTAGCGAAGACCAATTGACTGTATCGCTCGCGCGCCATACTTTACCGATGAGCAATACAGCTAAGACCATCATGGCGACCACAATATAAGTGGGAAATACTGCGCCCAGTTTAGACATGCTCTGCGTTTGATTGAGCAGCAGGCCACCTATGACGATGAGCAGTGCACCGATCGCTATGGTCGAGCCTTTGTGATCTCTTGGCGTGTCAGAGGGAGCAAAGTTATGCTTTTTTGCTGCCCAGAGCGGGAACACAAGCGCAATGATTGCACATATAATGATGCCAATAGAGATGGGGCGAGCAAAAAACATCTCGAAGACTTTACCTTGCGCCGAGCCTATCAAATAGGCCTGAACAAACCCTTGTTCTGCGATCTTTCCTAGTACTAAGCCAAGTACAATTGGCGAAGCACTGAAGCCAAATTTACCTAAGAACCACGCAAACACACCCAGTATGAACATCATAAAGGTGTCATGAGGGTTGCTGTGAATCGCATAACTCCCAATAACGGTTAAGAACGCGACGGTGGGGACCAACAACTGTTTTGGCGTTTTGGCAATCGAACGATAGGCATATTTTCCAAGAATTAAACCGACGGGCAGCATCAATAGCGTTGCGATGATCAAACCGTAGATAAAGGTGTAGACAATGCTGCCTTGTTCAGTGAACAGTGATGGACCGGTCTTAATGCCTTGGACTAGCAAAGCCCCAAGTATGATCGCATCAGGTGGCGTACCAGGAATGCCAAGCACCAATGTTGGGATAAAACCACCGCCAACGGTCGCGTTATTGGCAGATTCGGTCGCGACGATACCATCTGATGCGCCTTCCCCAAATTTTTGATCTTTCTTCGCATTGCGGCGAGCTTCTGTATACGCCACTAACCCCGCAATAGAACCACCTGCACCGGGTAGGATTCCGACGACGGTGCCGATAATGGAGCTTCGCATCAGATTGAACTTACTATTTTTGATGAGAGAAAAGGCGCGTGACAGCGACGATTTTCCTGATACCTCAGCAAAATCTAGATGAGGGGTTTTGTTCGCGACTAGGTCGATGATCACTGGAACACAATACAATCCAATGATTGCAGAGGTAATATCAATTCCGCCGAGCAGTGAGACCTGATCAAAGGTATAGCGGACGTCACCACCGACTACCGCCACGCCAACCGTAGAAAGCAATAAGCCGATGCAAGCGCCGATCAAGCCTTTGAGAGTGTTGCCCACCGAAAGAGACGATATGAGTGTCAGACCAAAAACCGCCATCCAGAAATATTCTGATGGACCAAAGGCCAAGGCGACTTGAGCGAGTGGTGGTGCCAGCATCAATAAGGCAAGGCCAC
>NZ_JCBDGX010000150.1:0-72849 GCF_059834345.1 Vibrio sp. R11-SG3-ISO3-SZ | reverse complement strand
AGCATTTGAAAGCCATCACCAAGTACCGTTGCCTGACGCTCAAACTGAAAATCCGTTGAGAACAGTGCGTAGTGTGAGCCGAATGGATCATTACTTAAGCCTTGGAAGCGAAAGTGGACTTCGTTGCCCTCTGCCACCGCATCAAGATCGCGGCTCGGCACATACAGCACCTGCTCGTTATCTAATCGAATCACTTGGCCCATCTCGTTACCTCTCACCACAACGATTGACATTACAGCACTGCTCACCATGCCTGTCTAACCAACAAATCTATTGCAAATCACACTTTTATCACTATATGTGATGGTTTTTGTTTTCGCCAAATTTCGGTGCAACGAAAAATGCCGCTTCACAGGAAGCGGCATTGACCATACAAAACGCATTGAACGTTAGAACTGGTAGTTAAATTCGATGCGGTGATCGCCTTTCGCGTAGTTGACGTTCTCGTTCCAGTTGGCAAAGTAACGAACGTTGGCGCGTGGGTTGATTTGGTAAGAGACCGCCGCTTCGTGCGCGTACAGGGTATCTTCACCTGCACCAAAAGCATTGTCTTTGTAGAAGCTTGAGCCAGACATGGTGCCTAGGTACATTGGGTTGTAGTTGATCCAGATGCTCTCAGTCACTTCGATTTTGCTGTACATACCCACAACATAGAATGTGCCGTGAATGTCCCAGCGATCTTGCGCTTGGTTGTCTGTCGCAGCTTGGGGATTTTCACCAAATGCGACGCCCGCTCCTGCCAATGGGTAGAAGTTTACCGGGCCCATTTTAGGCAACGCTTGAATAAAACTGTAAGAGACGCTGCCTTGAGTACCCATTGCCTCGCCGTTTGGCGTTGTGTTTTGGAATCCAAGATTCACGTCCACCTGCGAGCCACGACCGTTAGTCATATCCACGCTGAAGTGGCGGTAGCGTAAACTATCGATGCTGTTGTCGTTGTCTGAACGTGTGCCGCCATTCCAGCCAAGATCTTCACCAAGGAAGCCTTTCACCTCTGCGATGTGCATCGCCATCGTGGTTGGATTGCCGGTGTCGTACGCTTGACCGAGTTTCAGGTTCAGACCTTTGTCGGTATAACCGACACCCGCCTGGGTATAGACCGCCAACGGATCCGACATGTCCTGCACATCTTCATTGGCTACTGCATTAAAGTGCACCAACGACAACGCGCTCAGTGCGAATAGAGGTTTGTTGCTCATCGCCATCTCCACAAAGTTGTTCAGCGATGTCCCTTTCACTGATTATTGGAATTAAACGTGGCGAATTATGCGGTTATCGTGCTCGAACTGATAGGAATAACCATTATTCCCAAAACAGGGAGTGATCAGGTCACTAAAATAGGAAAAGACCAGCGCGATGCTGGTCTTTGCTGGCTACATGGGTGCTACATGACCTCAATCGGCCCGCCGAAGGCGGTCACTGGCGGTAATGTGCCGGTGTATTTTTCGAAGTCCACCAGACAAGTGTTAGCAGAGGTCGCTTGCGCTAGCTCAGAGGACGGGATGTCTTGAGTCAGCGTATTCGGATCGCCGTAGGTATCCAACGCGCCCACTTTTTCGTTGAGTGGCCCATACCATGCGCCCTCTTCGATACGTACCACGCCTGGGGCGTAGCTATCGGTCAACACGGCGCCAGCAAGTAGCTGACCTCGGCCGTTGAACACTCGAACCACATCGCCCTCTTTGATGCCTTTGCGTTTAGCATCGGTTGGGTTGATGTAGATAGGCTCACGCCCTTGCACCGCGTAGGTCGCACGAAACGCTTCTGATTCACACATCTGTGAGTGCAGACGCTTGTCCGGATGGCACGATTGTAGCCAGTAAGGGTACTGCTCTGAACCAGGGCCGCCGTGCGAGCGCTCGGATTTTTCAAACCACATCGGGTGTTCTTGGCAGAACTCATAGCCCATATTACCGATAGTGCGGCTGGTGATTTCAATAAAGCCCGATGGCGTGCCCAGCGCGTTGATTTCCGGGTCTTCACGGAACGAAGCGTGACGAACCCAAGGTTGACCTTGACCAAAATCGAGGAAACCTTGCTGCCAGAACACGTCAAATTCAGGCATGTCAAACTTGCCTTTGTTGGCTTCACGGCAGTTATCATAGAGCGATTTTACCCACTCCATCTCGCTCATACCACGCGTGTAATCCTCAGAACGGCCCCAACGGCGCGTCAGTTCCGTCATGATGTCAAAGTCGGTTTTCGACTGGAACAACGGATCAACCAGCTTATGCATAGCGATTAAGCCACGGCCAGAGTACGCACCGTAACCATCAATATCGTTACGCTCAAACTGAGTACAGGCGGGCAAGACGATGTCAGCGTGACGGCAAGTGGCCGTCCAAGCAAAGTCAATCGCTACCACGGTTTGCAGTGTTTTGAACGCTTGGCGCATTTTGTTGCGGTCTTGATGGTGATGCCAAGGGTTGTTGCCACTGAACACCATCATTTTGATGTCGGGCAGAGTGACCACAGCACCATTGGCGTTGATCTGCTTACCCGGCTCGAGCAAGGCATCCACCCAACGCGCCACTGGAATCACGCGGCTATAGCCGTTGAAATCTTGATTGGTATGTTTCGGCTCTTGACCTTGATCGATGTTGAGCGGAAACGATCCTGGCGCGGCAAATCCCGTCGAGGATACACCGATACCTGAGTAATGGTGGCCGTAAGAGATACCGCCACCAGGCAAACCAATCTGCCCCACCATTGCAGCAATCACGGCGCACATCCAATATGGCTGCTCACCGTGCTCCTGACGTTGGATACTCCAACCGACCAAAATCTGAGTGCGGCCATTCACAAGCATACGCGCAAATTGGCGAATCTCGTCGGCGGATGCGCCGCAAATCTCTGCCGCCCACTCGGGTGTTTTTTCGACCTTGTCTTTAGTCTTACCTTGCACGTAGTCAATAAACTCTTCAAAACCGAGGCAGTAGGTATCAATGAAGGCTTTGTCGTACAGATCTTCGTTGTACAGCACGTGCGCGATTGCAAGCATAAAAGGCACATCCGTTTGCGGGTGGATGTATTGCAACTCATTACCTAGATAGCGCGCAGTTTTGTTGCGTACTGGATCAACGGAGATGACATTGACGCGCTTCTGCGCGACTTTTTCTTTCAACTGCTCAAGATAGGCAAACGACTCGTGCGTTTCACATGTCCAGCCCACTTGTAGGTTTTTGACCGGATCGTTACCCCACAACACGATGTTGTCGCTGTTTTCGAGGATCAGATCCCATGATGTGCCTTGCGCGTACACCTCGGTGGAACCCAACACATAAGGCAAAATAGTTTGCCCCGCGCCGGTTGAATAGTCGCCGACCTTTTTCACGGAGTAACCATGCAAACCCATCGCACGCTGCATATGGTTGTTACAGCTGTGCATCTGACCGGTTTGACGCCAACCAGTTTGTCCAGTGTGCAAAGCCCAAGGGCCATACTCTTTTTGCACGCGTTCCAACTCACGATAGAAGAGATCCAGAGCCTCATCCCAAGTGACTCGAACAAAACGGTTGTTGCCGCGTGTATCGGTCGAGTACTTATGCTTTTTCAACCAATCCAAACGCACCATAGGGTAGCGTACACGAGAGGGGCTGTAGATGATCCCTTTGATGCCATTTAGCATATCGGTTGGGTACTTATCGACTTCAAGCGGCTTGATTTCTTGTACTTTCCCGCCCCAGATACGGGCGCGAAATGCGCCCCAGTGTGAGCCAGATACCTTCCAGGTACCCTCCACTTCTCCGGCGTGCGCCGCAGCCGACGTCAATAAGCTCGGCCCAATCAAGGAGGCAGCACTGGTTCCCGCGACACCTTTTAGAAAACTTCTTCTTGTGATTGCCATTATTTGTTACTCCATTGCCGCGAATTAGTGGTGACCATCTGAGAAATCAGAAGAGTGTTTTTGCAGGTATTTGAGCACTAAGGCTTCGGTATCAGTGTCAAAGTTGACGAAGGCAATCATGCCATCGAGCATCCCCACCCAGCCATTGGCACTAAAGTGCGCCTCATCAGGCTGCGTATGACACGTCGAGCAGTTGGTTTGATACGCTTGGCCGGCAGCGCTCCAAATCGGCTCGAAATCCGAGACCATCGACTCTTTTTTCATCCACAAGTCCACGGCCACTTTTTCCCATGGCAAACCCGTGAGTTGGTCTTCTTTGCTTTCCCCTGTCACCACTTGGTCACCTTGAGAAACATCGCGCGTCAAAATGGCCGTTGAGATGTTCATACCAAAATCTTCTTGAATGACACGTCCAAAGCCTTTCGCCTTGCGCCAGCCGTCGATCTCTACTTTGATCATGTCGCCCTTCGTTTCCACAATCGCCACTTGGCTTGCTGGGCTAAGTAGGCCCGCTTCGGTGGTCGCGCTTTCGTCGGTATAGAGAGGCAAGTGACGAATCGAAACCACAGAGTTGCCCACATTGTATGAGGTGCCGTTAGCGACCTGTTCAAGATCCCCCACAATGCCGCTCGCCGCTTCCATATTGTTCGGTAAGTGGTGCGCAATGCCTTTGTGACAATCCACACAGCTTTGATCGCGCTCAGCCGCGGATTGCATTTGAATGCGCGCGGTTGGCGACATCAAATCAAAATCCATCGATTCGTAGTTGTGACAGTTTTTACACTCCAGTGATCCATTGGCCGAGAAACGGTCCCATTCGTGACGGGCTAACTCAAGACGGCGCGCTTCAAATTTCTCAGGCGTATCGAGATCACCAAACACCTGCGCAAACACCTCTTTGGAGGCCTGCATTTTACGTGCAATTTTATCCGTCCAGTTGTGAGGTACGTGACAGTCAGGACAGGTTGCGCGAACCCCTGAATGATTTTTCCAGTGCACGGTTTCTTGCAGCTCAACATAGACGTTGTCACGCATGGTGTGACAACTGATACAGAACTCTTCGGTGTTGGTCGCTTCTAGCGCTGTGTTGAATCCACCCCAGAAAATCACCCCAGCAATAAAGCCACCCATGGTGAGCACACCTAGGCTGATATGAACTGCAGGGCGAGTCATGGTTCGCCACAGCTTAACAATTAGTGCTTTCATCATTCTTTCTCTTTCATCTTATTCTTAACGTCAGTGATGGTTCTTGGTTTAACCGTGCGTTCCCGGTGGTCCCATGAAAAAGACCTGTAGCATCCAGACGATGAATCCGTATCCACCCACCAGTACGACACTCAACACGGGGAAAAGAATCACTGTGATGAAGAGGAACGATTTCCACTCCAAGGAGCGCTTTTCGCCACTCTCTATTTTCTTAACATTACTCATACATTTGCCTGCCCTGTCACTGATGCTCACTTTGAGCGCTGATCGATACGCACAAATTTCGTACAACTGATAGACGTAATGGTAGACCACACATTCTGTGGGGTTCAATCGAATTCAAGCCCATCACAGCGACTATTCGACACTTTTTTGAGCTGACACAGAGATGTGATGGATTGCGATTTTATGTGTTAAATAAGGTGCATTTGTGAAGAAATATGAACAAGAAGAAAGAGTTAAAAAACGGTTACTCACATAACATTTCACTTTCAAACTGGCTTAAAAAACGTAAGCCTGAGCGCTCAACTTCCCAACAAATTGTTAAATTATTATTAGTGAGAAACGGGAATGACGGGCTCAATCCGAGCGCAGCGGCCAATCTGTCACAATGAACGCAATGGTGTAGAATAAACGCGAATATGGAGATGAATAATGAGCAGTGTGGTGGATATTCCTTGGCCCATTCTTGGGCTGTTTTTTCTTACTTTGAGCGTTCCGCTCTCTATCAGTCGCTACTATCAACTGAACATTGGCAAAGATGCGCTCATAGGCGTCGCGAGAATGACGCTGCAACTGGCCCTTGTTGGGGTCTATCTCGAATACCTGTTTGAACTCAATAGCCCGCTGGTCAATGTGCTCTGGCTCGCCGTGATGATTTTGATTGGCGCCAGTTCCATCATCAACAAAGCGCGTTTACCTCGCCGCCCATTAATGGCGGTCGTCACCACAAGCCTCATCGTCGGCCTGACGCCAGTGTTGCTGATTATCACCGCTTTGGTGGTGAAACCCACGCCGTTTTATCACGCTCAGTACTTAATTCCGCTCGCTGGCATGCTACTGGGCAACAGTTTGAGCGGCAATATCGTCGCGCTGCAACATTTTTACACCGCCTTTGAGCAGCGCAATTCCGAGTACCAAGCGGCGATCTCACTAGGGGCGCCACCCAGCTTTGCTACCCTGCCTTTTGTTCGCGAAGCGATTCAAAAATCCGTGGCACCCACATTAGCCTCAATGACCACCAGCGGACTGGTGACGTTACCAGGGATGATGACTGGTCAAATTTTAGGCGGAGCAAGCCCTATCATTGCGATCAAATACCAAGTGATGATCATGGTAGCGATATTTGTCATGATGACCATCTCCATTACCACCACGCTTCGGCTGAATATTGCGGTCAACTTTACCCAATCGGGTCAAACACGGGTCAAAAGGATCGAGCCTGAACAGGAATAGATCTTATCCACAGATTCTGTGGATAACCGTGGTGATACCTAGCCTTGGTCGAGACGAAAAACGTAAATTTTGACGATTATAGAAAAATTCCTTTACTTTCATCCGAGTATGATTTATTTCGATAACTGTAATAAACAGGTCACAAAATGACCATAGGATGCAATCGGTAACTGCAAAGGAGTGTTGTTATGATAGTTAATCCATTACATCAAGTGTGCGATCAAGAAGAGGTAGGCAGTGAAGAGCTGCGTGATTGGCTGGTCTCTTTGCCCAAAGAACTGCTGCCATTTGATGAGCCCTATCATCAAAGCCTCGATTAATCAGAGACGATACGAAAAAACCTAGCGCGAGCTAGGTTTTTTGACTCAACTAAACATCCAGACGGTGTTTCTAAATGTGATCAAATTCAAGCACTAAAAATAAGGAAATAAGATTTAGCTTTCAGAAGTGATCATTGGCCACTAAAAAAGAGTGGTTGAGCTAACAAAACTCGCCGCAAGGCGTTGTTCTAACGGGGCTGGGCGCTTATGGTGAGATCGACGATAGAAACAGAAGGAAACCGTCTATGAAATACTCCAGCGAGCACCTTTCTGAACTGAATCTCTTACTTCAGTTCGATATCAGCAGCGCAGCGACTGGCATCAAAGTGCACCACGAGGCGTCGCAAGAGATGCAATCCGCGGTGGCTCGTCTGTATCAAAAGGGGCTTTGTACGCTACCTGATGGTGGCTACCTGACGGACGAAGGCATTGAAGTGGCCGAGCACGCTGATAAGATTCTTCGAGTGCTGTGCAGCTAATTATCCGCCACGGGTAACTGAGTCACGTTACCCGGTTCTTGTTGTCTTTTCTGAACACTGGCCGCGATCGACAGTGGATCGACTTTGGCGAGGCCTTGATTAAAGATGTCTCGCCACTTGCGCCCCTCTTCACTGTTGTTAAACGCCAAAAAGAGATCTTTTTCTGCCAATAAGGTGGGGTTCATTCGCAACCGCTTTGATAATAAGGCAGAGCGAGAATCACGCCGAATCAAAAAATCGAGCACATTGGCATCAATCACCGCCGCATCCAATCGCCCTTTTGCCACTTTATAGACATTACGTAAATCATCGAGTGTCTCTTCCACTGTGAGGGAGCCGGAAGCGACCATCTGATCAAATTCTGGTGTATTGACATAGCCTTTCACGGTTCCAAGGCGGTATTGAGTGAGATCGCTGAGTGTGCTCCAACGAATGGGGGATTGGGTATTTTCCACCAGCCCTAGCGGACCGCGACCAATCGGGTCTGAAAACACAAACTCTTGTGTATCAAAATAATATTCGGGGAAGTAACCGATGTACTGGGCTTTGCGACTGGCCGTCGTCACCGTTCTGACCCAAGGCTTGAACTCAACCACTAACTGGTAGCCCATGGCGGCAAACGCTTCCTTGGCAATGGCGACGGAGACACCCTGCTCAATCATCTCTTCACCTGAATACGGTGGCCAGTTGAGTGACGTCATCACGACACGTTGATTAGCCTGTACCTGCCATGTCAGTAACAACAGAGCAAACCACCACTTGATCATCTTACCTTCCTTTTTCAACGCCTTCGCAGCCATCGCTATTCAAGCCAGTGACATCCAAGGTTTGGCGCCCATTGCCAACCCATTGTCTCACTTTTAATAATAGCGTGATTGACTCAATTCGCTAGATTCATTTTAGCCAACACCTCTGCGTGGCCTTGCGATACGGTTGCGAACACTTTCACAATGCTTTTCATTGCACCTAACGCAAGATAGAGTAAAGGAAACAAATGAAGGAAGGATGTCATGAGTCATATAGCGGTTATTGGCGGCGGATGGTTAGGTCGCCCACTTGCTCAATACTTGGAATCCATTGGCCATCAGGTGTCGGTCAGCCGCACCAGTAAGGCAGGGGCAGATGAGCTCAAAGCAGCGCACCTCGATGGCTTTATCTGCCAGCTCGAGAGTCCGCAGTCTGAGGTGGAACGCTCACTCAGCGCGATTCAACCTTCGATCGTGATCGGTTGTTTTCCGCCAGGTTTTCGTAAAGGTAAGGGTGATGAATACGCCGAGCAGTGGAAAAAACTCGCCACAGCCTGTGTCAATATCGGGGTCAACAAGCTGGTAATGGTCAGCTCGACCACGGTTTACCCATCAGTGGCGAAAGAGATGTATGAGGACGACGCGACGTTAGCATTGGCCAACACGCACAGTACCTTTTCTGACAATGCCAAAATCATGCTCCGTGCTGAGCAACACGTTCAAGATTCTGGGTTGCGTTTTGCCATCGTTCGTTGCAGCGGTCTTATTGGCCCTGAGCGTCACCCTTCTCGATTTGCAGCCAAGCTTCGCCAAGTGAGTCGCCTTGCGCCCGCCAATATGATTCACCTAGTTGATGCCATAGGTGCTGTCAGCTTTGCAGCCCTGCATGACAACAATATGGTGGTCAATGCCACGACGCCAAATACCGTGAGCAAAGCGCAATTTTATCAAACTGCGTTAGAAAGAGCTGGGCTGTCAGAGCCCCTACCACCGATTGTCGACGTGGAAGATAAACGGATTATGGCGGACCGTTTGCTAGAGCTCGGTTACCGTTTTCATTTCCAACATACGCTAGAGGCGCTGTGAGTCACACCATGAGACTGTATCAACATCTTGAGCACCTATGGGCGTATATGGGACTCAACCAACCGTTAGAGCGTTGTGATGGTTTGTTGGTTCTCGGCAGTAACGATGTGCGTGTTGCAGAGCACGCCGCAAAGCTCTACCTCGACGGCTGGGCCAAGACGGTAATCTTCAGCGGCGGTGCCGGGCGCTTGACGCAGGGTCTGTTTGCCGACAGTGAAGCCGACACCTTTGCTCAAATTGCCATCGATATGGGCGTTCCACGCCGTGATATTGTGATAGAAAGCCAAGCCACGAATACCGGCGAAAACCTGCTGTTTAGTGCTGAAAAGCTCCAACGATTGAACATTCAGCTCGATTCGATTCTATTGGTACAAAAACCGTATATGGAGCGGCGCTGCTATGCTGCGTTTTTAAAACAGTGGCCTCTACCCTATCGGCAGGTGTTCGTCACTTCGCCGGCATTAACAGTCTGGGACTATTTCAATGAAGAGATTGACCTTGACACCACAGTGCGGGCAATGCTTGGCGATTTCGAGCGAATAAAAACCTATCCACAGCTTGGGTTTCAGGTCGAGCAAGTGGTGCCAGATTCCGTCGAACAGGCGTATCGTGCACTCAAAGCCATCTTTGATTGAACGACAGTTTAGCCTCATAGCAAAACAACAAGGCCAGATCGCGATGATCTGGCCTTGGTCTTATTCGTGTTTGGATTTAGTGTACCGCTTCTTCTTGCTCGCCTAAGTATTTGAAGGTCAGCGCGTCGCCATCAAGGTCGACTTTCACTGTGCCACCGTTAACTAAGGAGCCAAAGAGCAGCTCGTTCGCCAAAGGTTTCTTCAACTGCTCTTGGATCACGCGGCCCATTGGACGTGCACCCATCGCCTTATCGTAACCTTTGAGCGATAGCCAGTGACGAGCATCATCAGAGACTTCCAACGACACGCCGCGTGCATCCAGCTGAGCTTGCAATTCAACGATGAACTTATCAACCACCTGATGAATAACATGTTCATCCAGGCTGTTAAACCAGATGATGTTATCCAAGCGATTTCGAAACTCAGGTGTAAAGACCTTCTTAATTTCTGCCATCGCATCATGGCTGTGATCTTGCTGAATGAGACCGATGGATTTCTTCTCGGTTTCTTTCACGCCCGCATTAGTGGTCATCACAAGAATCACGTTACGAAAATCCGCTTTACGGCCATTGTTGTCCGTCAGTGTGCCGTTATCCATCACTTGCAGTAACAAGTTGAAGATATCTGGATGCGCTTTTTCAATCTCATCCAGCAAGACAACGGAGTGTGGATGTTTAATAACCGCATCGGTCAACAAACCGCCTTGATCGTAGCCAACGTAACCTGGAGGCGCACCGATTAAACGGCTCACCGAATGACGCTCACCATACTCAGACATATCAAAACGAAGCAGTTCGATACCCATGAGTTTAGAAAGCTGCACAGTGACCTCGGTTTTACCCACCCCGGTTGGGCCCGCAAACAAGAAAGAACCGACCGGTTTGTTGTCGTTACCTAGCCCAGCGCGAGTCAGCTTAATCGCCTCACTCAAGGCATCTATGGCATCGTCTTGACCAAACACCAACATCTTCATCTTCTCATCCAAGTTCTGCAAAATTTCTTTGTCAGAAGAGGAGACGGATTTCTCTGGGATGCGCGCCATTTTAGCGACCATCGCCTCGATGTCGGCCACACCGACGGTTTTCTTACGACGACTGGCTGGGGCTAAGCGGCTGCGCGCGCCCGCTTCATCAATGACGTCAATCGCTTTGTCTGGCAAGTGACGCTCGTTGATGTATTTTGCCGACAATTCAACCGCGGCACGCAAGGCTTTGTTGGTGTAACGCACTTCGTGGTGCGCTTCATATTTGGGTTTCAGTCCCATCAAGATCTTGGTGGTATCATCAAGCGAAGGTTCCACCACGTCAATTTTTTGGAAGCGACGCGACAACGCTCGCTCTTTTTCAAAGATGTTGCTGTACTCTTGGTACGTAGTGGAGCCAATACAGCGTAACTTGCCACTGCTGAGGAGCGGTTTGATGAGGTTGGCGGCGTCCACTTGACCACCAGACGCCGCACCCGCACCGATGATGGTGTGAATCTCATCGATAAATAGGATGGCATCTTGCTCTTTTTCAAGCTGCTTTAAGATGGTTTTGAAACGTTTTTCAAAATCACCGCGGTATTTGGTGCCCGCCAGCAGCGAGCCGATATCGAGCGAGTAGATCACGCTGTTGGCGATGATTTCAGGCACTTGCCCTTCGACGATTCTCCACGCCAAGCCTTCCGCGATCGCCGTTTTACCAACGCCCGCTTCACCCACCAACAGTGGGTTATTTTTACGTCGGCGACACAGGACTTGGATAGTCCGTTCTAACTCTTTATCGCGCCCAATCAATGGGTCAATTTGGCCTTGCTTCGCCACTTGATTGAGGTTAGTCGCGAAACTTTCTAGACGTTCTTCAGAGCCTGACTCTTCGACACTGTCACTGCCAAAGGAATCCGATGAAGAGGACTCATCACCCGAACTGGACGCTTTGGTAATGCCGTGAGAGATAAAGTTGACGATGTCCAACCGGCTGATGTCGTTTTTCTTCAACAGATAAGCAGCATGGGATTCTTGCTCGCTAAAGATAGCAACGAGAACATTCGCGCCAGTCACTTCGCTGCGACCAGACGATTGCACGTGAAAAACGGCTCGCTGCAGCACACGCTGGAAGCTCAACGTTGGCTGCGTTTCACGGGTTTCGTCGTTATCAGGAATCAGGGGGGTGGTTTGATCGATGAAAATGTCCAACTCGGCACGAAGTGCATCGATGTCAGCCTGGCAGGCTTTCAATGCCTCTCGCGCAGCATCATTTTCTAACAATGCTAGCAGGAGGTGCTCGACGGTCATAAACTCATGTCGTTTGTCACGTGCACGTGAGAACGCGCCGTTTAGACTCGACTCTAATTCTTTGTTCAGCATAAGTACCTCCTAAATAGAACAACGATGGTTGCTCGAACAAACGTTACGCTTGTTCCATTGTACAAAGCAGGGGATGCTCATTTTCCTTGGAATACATTGTGACTTGCGCCACTTTGGTTTCAGCGACTTCCGCGGTGTAGGTGCCGCAGACCGCTTTACCTTCATAATGCACTTTGAGCATCACCTGAGTTGCCTTATCAATATCCATAGAGAAAAAACGCTCTAGGATTTCGATGACAAAGTCCATGGGGGTGTAATCATCATTGTTCAATACAACGTTATACATGGACGGTGGCTTAATTTCTGTTCTTTCTTGCTCCAGTAAGTCAGAATCTGGAGTCACCCATTCAAACTGCTTGCTCATGACTCTTCAACAATTAGGTTTATCTGGTTTCAGTTTACCACTTCATGGAAGAGAAGTTTTAGATTTTGCTCTTGTAATTTAGACCATTTAAGCACAACAAAAATTTCACGCTTACTTAGAGACTAATCCACCATTTCCAAGCCTGCAAATAAAAGATTTTTATTCTCTCAAGCCCTCTATCTGATTGATTAAAAAGAAGCCAAAATCGCTAAATTGTCAAAATCACCCCATAGACTAGAAATTGAAAACCGTTGCAAAAATGTAAATCTCAAAAGTGATTTGTTTGCAAATATGTAGAGTGTAATACGTTTTTTCTATTGACTGTGTTCAATCATTGGCTACATTGGTCAAATAGTGAGTAAAAATTTGGCAGCGGCTGAATGGAAATTCACTTTTTGTTTACACGTCACATTTTGACAACATTCCGCGCTAGACGGTCATCAAATGGCAACAGGAATGGCGGCAGTATAGAGCGGAGTTGAAATCGGTCGTGTAACCACCAACAACGTCAGTAAACAATGCATGAGGGATGTATAGCATGGCTACAGGTACAGTAAAATGGTTTAACAATGCCAAGGGATTTGGTTTTATCTGTCCAGAAGGTGAAGAGAGTGATGTGTTTGCGCACTACTCAACCATTCAAATGGATGGGTATCGTACTCTGAAAGCAGGCCAACAAGTCAATTTTGAAGTGGAAGAAGGTCCCAAAGGCTACCACGCTAGCGTGGTTACACCAGTGGACGCTCAACCAGCTAAATAACCGCTGCCAAAAAACTTCGCCCGATTCTTCGGTGCCGCAAATCTAACGCAATAAAAAACCCGCTCAGTCAGCGGGTTTTTGTTTATCGGCTCGCCAGTCTATTAGCGATTAATGATGCTGTTGAGTGTTGCGCTTGGTCGCATTAGCGTCGCGGCCTTTTCAAACACTGGTGCGTAGTAGCCACCCAGATCGCCCGCGACACCTTGAGCACCATTGAGCTCAGCGATAATCGCCTCTTCGTTGTCTTGCAACGACTTCGCAATCGGCGCAAACTCCGCCGCAAGCTCAGCATCAGCGGTCTGCTCTGCTAACGCTTTTGCCCAGTAGCTCGCTAGGTAGTAATGGCTGCCACGGTTATCAAGCTCGCCAACTCGGCGAGACGGTGACTTGTTGTTGTCAAGGAACTCACCGGTCGCCTTATCAAGGGCATCGGCCAGCACTTGCGCTTTAGCATTGCCTGTCACGACGCTGAGGTGTTCCAGTGACGCTGCTAATGCCAAAAACTCACCTAATGAATCCCAACGCAAATGGTTCTCTTTTTCCACCTGTTGAACGTGCTTCGGCGCGCTGCCGCCCGCCCCTGTTTCAAACAGACCACCGCCGTTCATTAGCGGTACGATAGACAACATTTTGGCTGAAGTTCCCAACTCAAGAATTGGGAACAAGTCCGTCAAGTAGTCACGCAGCACGTTACCTGTCACAGAGATGGTATCAAGACCTTCTTTAATGCGCTCTAGCGAGTATTTGCACGCCTCAAGTGGTGCAAGGATCTTGATCTCTAGACCAGAGGTGTCGTGCTCAGGTAAGTACGCGTTCACTTTTTTGATCAACTGAGCATCATGAGCACGATTTTCATCCAACCAGAATACCGCAGGGACGCCGGTTGCGCGTGCACGTGTCACCGCAAGTTTTACCCAGTCTTGAATCGGTGCATCTTTCACTTGGCACATACGGAAGATGTCACCCGCTTCCACCGATTGCTCAAGCAGCACCTGGCCGTTGGTGTCAACAACACGGACAGCACCATCGGCGTCGAGAATAAAGGTCTTGTCGTGTGAGCCGTACTCTTCCGCTTTCTGCGCCATCAAACCCACGTTAGGCACGCTACCCATAGTGGTTGGATCAAACGCACCGTGCTCTTTACAGAAATCAATCACCGCTTGGTAGATACCCGCGTAGCTGCGATCTGGAATCATCGCTTTGGTGTCTTTCTGTTTGCCGTCAGGGCCCCACATTTGACCGGATGCACGAAGCATAGCCGGCATCGAGGCATCAACGATGATGTCACTTGGCACGTGAAGGTTGGTGATACCGCGATCAGAATCGACCATAGCTAATGGTGGTTGAGTTTCATACACCGCTTGAAGCGCGGCTTCAATCTCGGCTTTTTGATCTTGCGGCAAGGCTTCAATCTTGCTGTACACATCGCCGATACCATTTTTGACATCAACGCCGAGTTTCTCAAACAGCTCACCATACTTAGCAAACACGTCTTTGTAGTAGACTTTCACGGCATGACCGAAAATCACTGGGTCAGAGACTTTCATCATGGTCGCTTTCATGTGCAGTGATAGCAGCACATCTTTTTGCTTCGCGTCTGCAATCTCTTGCTCAAAGTACGCCACGAGTGCGTTTTTGTTCATCACCGCGCAATCAATGATCTCTTTATCTTGCAGGGCGAACGGCGCTTTCAGTTGTTTTGTGCTGCCGTCTTTCGCGACAAATTCGATGGTCACTTTGGTCGCATGCTCGACCGTCACCGACTTCTCGCTACCGAAGAAATCTTTGTCATCCATACTCGAGACATGAGATTTCGACTCTTTTGACCACGCGCCCATTGAATGTGGGTTTTTCTTTGCGTAGTTCTTGACTGAAAGCGGCGCACGGCGGTCAGAGTTACCTTCACGTAGCACCGGGTTCACTGCACTGCCTTTGATCTTGTCGTAGGTCGCTTTGATCGCTTCCTCTTCGTATGTACTTGGCTCTTCAGGGTAGTTCGGCAGGTTGTAGCCTTTGGCTTGCAGCTCTTTAATTGCGGCTTTTAACTGTGGGATAGACGCCGAAATGTTCGGCAGTTTAATGATGTTGGCATCAGGTGTTTTCGCCAACTCGCCCAATTCAGCAAGCGCATCACCGATACGCTGTTCTGGCTTCAGATGCTCAGGGAAGCTCGCGATGATACGACCGGCGAGTGAAATATCGCGTGTGTCTACGTCAATGCCTGAGGAGGCAGTGAAAGACTGGATAATTGGCAGTAGTGAGTAGGTCGCTAGCGCTGGCGCTTCATCGGTGATCGTGTAAATAATTGTAGGCTTTTCTGTAGGCATGAAATTTCCCTATTTGTTCTGACAAACCCATTGGATGCATGGGCTTTTGTGGTCTGTCCGCGACAAGTAGATAATACCAACACGAATGTGGTTGCCTTGGTATCGTCATCCCCTCACTTGTTGCGATTTAGATGTCTCTTTTTTTGTTTGGCCATCGCCGTTGAAACTTTGTGTTTCGCTGACTCGGCGTCCATGAGAACGTAATCGTTATAATTAAACAAAATCGGCAAAATAGTCTATTATCTTGTGCGCCAATCCTGATTCGAGGCGCGCACATCATAGCGTAATTCGAGATAGATCGAAACTTTCGCCCACACTTCGTTTACATTTTTGCAAGGTAGTTAACATGTCACCACGCTCAAGACGCGAGTCTCAGCCCGCTTCACCACGCAACGGTCAAACACGTTTAAAACGACCGTTTGGCGCGCAAGATGCCAAGCGCAGCTCGTCTAAACATCGCAGAAAAAAGCCAAGTCAACGAGCGAAGATCGCGCCATCAGAACGTAAGGTGATCGTCTTCAATAAACCCTATGACACCTTGAGCCAGTTCACCGATGGGGAGGGAAGAAAAACCCTAGCCGACTACATAGATGTTAAAGATGTGTACGCCGCTGGAAGACTCGATCGTGACAGTGAAGGGCTGATGGTGCTGACGAATGACGGCATCTTCCAAGCCAAACTGACTTCACCCAAATCGAAAGCCCCTAAAACCTATTGGGTACAAGTAGAAGGCGAACCGAGCGATGCGGATCTCGACAAGCTTCGCCAAGGGGTTGAATTAAAAGATGGCATGACACTGCCGGCCACCATCGAACGCATGGACGCGCCTGATATTTGGGAGCGCAACCCGCCGGTGCGTTTTCGCGCCTCGATTCCAACGACTTGGCTCGCCGTCACCATCATCGAAGGTCGTAATCGCCAAGTCAGACGCATGACCGCGCACATCGGCTTCCCGACTCTTAGGCTTGTGCGCTACTCGATGGGTGACATCACGTTAGGCGATTTGCAGCCAGGCGAGTGGCAAACCGTCGACTTGTAACTGCCCTTGTTATAAATGATTCTTCGTTACCCTCTCAGAGTAACTTAGGATAAAAAAATACCGCTCTATTGAGCGGTATTTTTTTGGTTTCGTCACCCGTAAAGGGATTACTCTTTATCTTTCGCTGCGGTCACTGCAATCGCTAGCTCTTCAAGCGCGGCAGGGTTAGCAAGGCTAGGCGCGTCGGTCAATAGACAAGCCGCTGCCGTCGTTTTCGGGAACGCAATCACATCACGGATGTTCTCGGTACCACACAACAGCATCACAAGACGGTCGAGACCAAATGCAAGACCCGCGTGCGGCGGCGTACCAAATTTCAGTGCGTCCAATAGGAAGCCAAACTTCAGACGTTGCTCATCCGCATCGATACCAAGAATATCGAATACCGCCGCTTGCATCTCCGCATTGTGGATACGAACAGAACCGCCGCCCACTTCGTAGCCGTTGAGTACCATGTCGTAGGCGTTAGAGTTCGCCGCTGCAGGGTTCGCTTTTAGCTCTTCTGCCGTCACACCGAGAGGCGATGTGAATGGGTGGTGCATCGCGTGCAAGTTGCCTTCATCGTCTTCTTCAAACATTGGGAAGTCAACAACCCATAGAGGCGCCCAAGTGCCTTCTTTTGTCAGCTCTAGGTCTTTGCCCAGTTTCAGACGCAGTGCACCCAGCGCTTCAGCCACGATGTTCGCTTTATCTGCTCCGAACAAAATAATGTCACCAGATTCCGCTTGCGTGCGCTCAAGGATGCCATTGATCACCTCTTCGCTAAGGAATTTAGCCACAGGAGATTGGATACCTTCCATACCCGCCGCACGGTCGTTGACCTTCATCCATGCCAAACCTTTCGCACCATAGATACCAACAAACTCGCCGTAGCCGTCAATTTGTTTACGAGTGAGTGACGCACCACCCGGTACGCGAATCACAGCAACGCGGCCTTTCTCGTCATTGGCTGGACCAGAGAAGACTTTGAACTCAACGTCTTTCACTAGATCTGCAACATCAACAAGCTCTAGTGGGTTACGTAGATCAGGCTTGTCAGAGCCAAAACGGCGAATCGCTTCGCTAAATGGCATGACAGGGAACTCACCAAGGTCAACGTTCAGTAGCTCTAGCCACATGTCGCGAACCATTTTCTCTGTGGTTGCACGCACTTCGTCAGCGGTCATGAATGACGTTTCGATATCGATCTGAGTGAATTCTGGTTGACGGTCAGCACGCAAGTCTTCATCACGGAAACACTTAACGATTTGGTAGTAACGGTCAAAACCCGACATCATCAGCAGCTGTTTAAATAGCTGTGGAGACTGAGGAAGCGCGTAGAAGCTGCCTTTGTGAACACGGCTTGGTACTAGGTAATCACGCGCACCTTCTGGTGTCGCTTTGGTCAGTACAGGTGTTTCGATGTCTAGGAAGCCGTTGTCGTCTAGGAAACGGCGAACAAAGCTAGACGCTTTCGCACGCAGCTTGATGCGGTCGCTCATTTCAGGGCGACGCAGGTCTAGGTAACGGTATTTAAGACGTTGTTCTTCCGAGTTCTTTTGGTTGAAGTCTAGAGGCAGAACGTCACTGCGGTTGATGATCTCAAGACCTTTCGCAAGGATCTCAACTTCACCGGTGGCCATGTCTTTGTTGACTTGGCTTTCTGGACGAACACGCACTTCACCCGTTAGCTTGATACAGAATTCACTACGAAGGGTATTCGCCACTTCGTACGCGTCCGCCATGTCTGGATCCACCACTACCTGTACGATACCTTCGCGATCTCGCATATCGATAAAAATAAGACCGCCTAAATCACGGCGACGGTTTACCCAGCCGCACAGTTCTACAGTTTGTCCTGCTAGGGACTTGTTCAGGTGACCACAGTAATGGGTACGCATAATGAAATTCCCAATCTCTCTAGTAATAAGTTGATGACGCCCTAGCTGACTGCCGCCAGAGCAAAGGTCCATTTATACGCTGAAAGTCATTTTAAATCGACTGTTGCAGCGACAATTTATTGCGTTTTATCGTGCTTTGATGATTTTTACACCAACAAATGGCCAAAAAAGCCGATTTCGCCGTCAAATTGACCCGATTATAACGCCAGATTACCTTTTTCTTCAAAACTCTCGTAGAGTAGAGACATCCGATGCGTATTGAGGGAAGTATGGACAAGTTACCACTAAGATTAGGCTTGACAATGTGGTCAAACAACCACTGGCAGCAGGCGTTTTATGGTAGTGGCACGCAGGCCTCACAACGCCTTGAAAAGTATGCTGAGGTATTCCATACCGTTGAAGGTAACACCACGTTTTACGCCACGCCAACGCCATCAACGGTGAGCAACTGGAAAGCCGCCACGCACGATGATTTTCGCTTTACCTTCAAGCTTCCCAAAGCCATCACCCACCAGCATCAGTTGCAAGGCTGCCAAGCACTGCTTGCCGACTTTATGCACATTATGGCGCCACTGATACCGCGCATTGGGCAATGGACTATTCAACTCCCCGCCGCCTTTGGACCCGAACACTTTTCACAGTTGTCGGCCTTCTGCGCCATGCTGCCACCGGACTTTCCCATCGGTGTTGAAGTGCGCCACCCCGCCTTTTTCGCCAAAGGTGACGCCGAAAAGCGACTCAATCAGTGGCTGCTGGAGCGCAATTACGATCGCATCATTATGGACAGTCGCCCTGTTTTTTCGACCCAGCCGGACAGGCGCTCCCCCTATTTTGCTGCCCTAATTGATGCCCAAGAGAAGAAACCGCGCGTTCCCGTGCACGCCATTGCCACCGGAGCGCATCCTATGGTGCGTTTTATTGGCCATCCTGATGAACCACTCAATGACGTTTTTTTTACTCCTTGGCTCGACAAATTGCCGCAGTGGATAGGCGAAGGAAAGCAGCCTTACCTGATGATCCATACCGCCGACAACCTGGTTGCGCCCGAGCTAGCCGCGAAGCTCTATCGACGTTTGCAACAGCAGGTGTCATTGCCCGATTTAGCGCCATTTCCAAGCCAAGGCGACCACGCGCAAATATCTATGTTTTAAGTCACATGACAAGCGCGCAAAGATCTCATAAAATACGCGCCTTTTTTGACATCTGACGATGGCATGCTTGACTGTTTGCATCGTCCGTAGCGAGAGTGTGTGATGAACCCTAAGAGCAACCCAGATACCATTTTTTCGGCGCCAATCGACAAAATTGGTGACTTCACGTTTGATGAACGTGTCGCAGAAGTGTTCCCTGACATGATCCAGCGCTCGGTACCAGGCTACAGCAACATCATTTCAGCGATTGGCATGTTGGCCGAGCGCTTCGTTAAGCCTCACTCCAACATTTACGATTTAGGTTGTTCATTGGGTGCCGCAACCCTCTCTATGCGTCGCCACATCCAGCAAGAAGGCTGCAAGATTGTCGCTGTCGATAACTCGCAAGCCATGGTTGAGCGATGCAAACTGCACGTCAACGCCTATCGCAGCGATACGCCTGTTGAGGTGGTTGAAGCCGATATTCGACACATCGACATCGACAACGCGTCTGTGGTGGTCTTGAACTTCACGCTGCAATTTCTCTCACCACAAGACCGCTACAGTTTGCTAGAGAAGATTTACGCGGGTTTAAGACCTGGCGGTATTCTCATTTTGTCAGAGAAATTTGTCTTTGATGATGTCGGCGCCAACGAGCTATTAATTGATTTGCACCATGACTTTAAACGCGCCAATGGCTATAGCGAACTCGAGATCAGCCAAAAGCGCAGCGCGATTGAAAACGTCATGCGTCCTGATTCCATCAAAGCGCATAAAGAGCGCTTTGCCAAGATTGGCTTTAGCAGTTTTGACGTTTGGTTTCAGTGTTTTAACTTTGGTTCTATGTTCGCGATTAAGTAGTCATCACGATCAGATGGTGTCCATCAACGAATAGTGTTGTACGACACCCATCTCCACATTTGCACGCGCCGAGTCCCTAGAGGCCGCGAGCAACCATAAACATCTAGGGGCATGCCTGTATCAACGAGGACCTTGTTTTCATGTTTAATTTTGCCGATTTCTATCAACTCATCGCTCAAGACACGCGTCTGCAACCTTGGCTGAATGTTCTACCACAGCAGTTGACCGATTGGCAAAATGCCGAACACGGTGATTTTGGCCGCTGGTTAAAAGCACTGAACAAGATCCCAGAAGGCGCGCCAGATCAAGTCGATGTTAAACATTCGGTGACGTTGAGCAATGACACGCCATTCCATGAGGGCGAGTTAAAGAAACTCGAAAACTTACTGCGTACCTTCCACCCTTGGCGTAAAGGGCCGTACACCGTACACGGTATCCATATTGATACTGAGTGGCGCAGCGACTGGAAGTGGGATCGTGTCCTCCCTCATATCTCTCCACTGAAAAATCGTAGTGTGCTGGATGTCGGTTGTGGCAATGGCTATCACATGTGGCGCATGCTGGGCGAAGGCGCGCGTCTTACGGTCGGCATCGACCCATCACACCTGTTTTTGATCCAGTTTGAAGCGATTCGCAAACTGATGGGCGGTGATCAACGAGCTCATCTTCTGCCGCTGGGTATAGAACAACTGCCAAAACTGGAAGCCTTTGATACCGTCTTTAGCATGGGTGTGCTCTACCATCGCCGCTCGCCGCTTGATCACTTGATCCAACTTAAAGATCAATTGGTGGCAGGCGGAGAGCTGGTGCTCGAAACTCTGGTTATCGAAGGCGATGAAACATCCGTATTGGTGCCGACATCTCGCTATGCACAGATGCGAAATGTGTACTTCTTCCCTTCCGCCAAAGCGCTTAAAGTCTGGCTGGAACTGGTTGGCTTTGAACAGGTGCGTATTGTGGATGAAAACGTCACGAGCACTGGCGAACAGCGCACCACCGATTGGATGACGCATAACTCATTGCCAGACTATTTAGACCCAAGCGATCCGAGCAAAACCGTGGAAGGCTATCCGGCGCCACGACGTGCGATCTTGGTGGCGAAGAAACCCAACTAGGAATTCCGAATTTCTTAAAGATTTGACAATACGTTAACGCATTTTTGCTATCGAATCGTTACTCTCCAAACCCTTACTTTCTGCCGCCTAATACGCCCAGTCAGTAAGGGACTATTTCTTTGTTTTTATCTCTGTTTTACTGCCCAATTTAGGTTGATTAATGTTTTCAAGATTGACTCCGCTTGTCGCCCTTGCTGTGCTTTCAGGCTGCGCGACAACTGACGAAAAGCCGTACCATCAAGAAACACTCGCCGCGATTTCAGCGCAAGAAACCTCTCTTAATAACAAGCTCGAAAACATCGCCCTGCAACTGAGCAATCAGTCCGACTACATCGAAAGCCTAGAGGGCCAAGTCTTGGTGTTAGGTGGTGAGGTGGGTGAACTGAAAAAACGCGTCAACACACCGAGCAAAGCACAAACCACACCCAAAGCGCCCACGCAGAAAATTGTCAAGGTTGACCCAAGTAACCGCATTGTGCTGGGAGAAATCGAGACGGTCACCATAGACAACGTCTCACAACGTTTTGACGCCCGAGTTGACACCGGCGCTGCGACCTCGTCACTCAATGCTGTCGACATTGCGGAGTTTGAGCGCAACGGCAAAAACTGGGTTCGCTTCCACCTCTCCGATGGTGTCACAGAGTTAAATGATGACAACTGGATCGAAGCGCCCGTGGTTCGCCATGTCAAAATTCGTCAATCCACCAATGAAGAACTGGAGCGACGAGTCGTGGTTGAACTTTGGGTCAAACTTGGAAAAATTCATGAAAAAGCGCAGTTTACATTGGCAGATCGCTCTCAAATGAGTCATCCTGTTCTTCTAGGTCGTGAATTCATCCGTGACATCGCCGTCGTCGATGTCAGCAAGAAGTACATTCACACGGAAGTTGCAAAAAAATAATAAGGTAACAGTATGACGTCAAAAGTCCCTTTTTATATTTCAGTGGTTGTCCTGATCTGCGTAGGGATTGCGCTGAGTCTATTTCGCCACCAAAGCTATGGTGTGCCTTGGACGCCAGGAGAAACGCGCCAAGTCTGGGATATCGAGGCTCGTATTGAATTTAATGCGCAAAATAAGCCCGTCAAAGCCTCCCTTGCTGCGCCTCATACACAATCGGGTTTTACCCTGATTAGCGAGTCGTCATCTTCTCCAGGCTATGGTGTTTCCTACATCGACACCGAAACCGGGCGCCGTGCCGAGTGGTCCATTCGCCAAGCGAGCGGCGCGCAAACCATCTACTACAAAGCGCAGTTTTTGGTTGACCCGCAAGCCGACGTCGATCCGATTCCACCTGTTGCCGCCACCACCAAACCCACTTTCGATGGTCCTGTCGAAGCAGCGGCTAATGCATTGATTGAACTCGCTAATCAACGCTCTGCCGATGACATCACCTTTACCCGTGAACTGATCAAATCCATCAACGATTCAGACAGCCAGAACGCAGCGTTAATTCTCAATCGCATGTCTAAAGTTGAAGCAGTAAGCAAACTGCTCGCCTATGCGGATATCCCAAGTAAAGTCGTCGGTGTTATCGAGCTGGAAGATGGCCGTCGTCGCCAAAGCATTCAGCAGATGAACCAAGTGTGGGATGGCAAAAGTTGGGTGCTGTTCAACCCAAGCAAAGCGAGCCAAGTCACCGCAGAGAACATTCTGGTGTGGGATGAATCGAACGTCTCGCTACTTGATTTGATTGGCGGTCAAAACAGTCAAGTCCACTTCTCCATGATTGCTCAGGAAGTCTCGCCGTCTCAAGCGACGATGGACAAAGTGCAGGCCGACGGTTTACTCAACTTCTCTATTCATAGCTTGCCACTAGAAGAGCAAGCCATGTTCAAAACCATCATGCTGATCCCGATTGGCGCCTTGATTGTGGTTTTCTTACGCGTGCTGATTGGTCTGAAAACCTCCGGCACCTTTATGCCCGTTCTGATTGCGGTCGCCTTTGTGCAAACTCAGCTTGTGACCGGTATTGTCGGCTTCCTATTGATCGTCGGTACTGGCTTGGTTATCCGCAGCTATCTCTCTAAGCTCAACCTGCTTTTGGTGGCGCGGATTTCGGCGGTCATCATCACGGTGATTATGATCATCTCGGTGTTTACCGTGGTGGCATTTAAGATTGGCTTGACCGAAGGTCTCTCGATCACCTTCTTCCCAATGATCATCCTATCTTGGACTATTGAACGCATGTCGATTCTCTGGGAAGAGGAAGGCGCTAAAGAGGTAGTATTGCAAGGTGGGGGCTCGCTACTGACTGCTGTACTGGTCTACCTAGCGATGACCAACCCTTACATTCAACACCTGACCTTTAACTTTATTGGTCTGCAACTGATCGTACTGGGCGGTATTTTGTTACTCGGTACCTACACTGGATACCGTCTGACTGAGCTGCGTCGTTTTAAGCCATTAGCGGAGGACTGAACGATGTTTTCACGTTTTACCTCTCCGAGTAAGCTGCGCCACAAGGGCATTATGGGCATGAACCAACGTAACCACAGTTATATTGGTCGCTACAATGACCGTTCAAAATACCCCTTGGTGGACGATAAGCTGAAAACCAAGATCATTGCCGAGATGCATGGCGCGACGACACCGAAGCTTATCGGCGTTATCAGTAACCAAGCCGAAGTCAAACGTATTCACAATATGGTGCTCGATTGGCCTGGTTTTGTTATCAAGCCAGCACAAGGCAGTGGTGGCAAGGGGATCCTTGTTATCACCTCTCATAAGGATGGCGTCTACACCAAGCCTTCCGGTGCCACCATCAATAAAGAAGATGTCGAACGTCACATCAGTAATGCCCTCGCTGGGCTCTTCTCGCTCGGTGGCAAGAACGATGTCGCCGTGGTTGAAAATCTGATCAAATTTGATGATTGCTTTGATGGCTTTAGCTACGAAGGGGTGCCCGATGTGCGCATCATCGTATTTAAAGGCTACCCAGTGATGGCTATGATGCGCTGCTCGACCGCTGCGTCTGATGGCAAAGCGAACTTGCACCAAGGCGCCGTGGGCGTCGGGATCGATATTGCAACCGGCCGCGCGGTGCGAGCGGTGCAGTTTGACCAACCGATTACTCATCACCCAGACACCGGCAAAGAGCTGGCGACCCTACAAGTGCCTCATTGGGAGCGCCTTCTGGTGCTGGCTTCTAGTGCTTGGGAGATGACCGGTCTCGGTTACATGGGCACCGACATGGTGCTCGACAAAGAAGAGGGGCCGATGGTGCTCGAGCTCAACGCGCGCCCCGGTCTGGCAATTCAGATCGCGAACGGCAGCGGACTGCTACCAAGGCTGCGTCACATTGAAAACATGGGCACGGCTATCCGTTACCCTACACCGGAAGAGCGCGTCGCCTATGCCGCGAAACAGTTTGGAATTTTCGCCAACGAAATTCCTGCTTGATTCCTTAATGTCTAAGTTGCCTTAAACCTCCAATAAAAAATAGCCGCTTAGCGGCTATTTTTGTTTCTGGTCTTTTGTGTCTTGTCGACCTCGGGTGTCACATTAGCTCGCGGCGCGCACGTCAGAGGTAGACAGCAGGCCATATTGACGCTGAATTTTATCCGCAGCTTGCTCGGCAATCATGATGGTCGGGGCGTTGGTATTCGCGCCCACCAAGGTCGGCATCACCGACGCATCCACCACCCGCAGCCCTTCTAAGCCGTGTACCTTGAGGTCGGCGTCCACTACCGCATACTCATCGCTGCTGGGCCCCATTTTACAAGTACCGACTGGGTGATACTGGGTATCGGCGCGATTACGAATGTCTTGTTCGATTTGCGCATCATCGGTGATATCGACCGGATAAAAGTTCTCCCCCCTCACCTCGTCAAACGCACGGCTGTTTAGCATGCGATGCTGCAACTTCCAGCCACGCTTCATCACTTCCATATCGTCTGGGTCAGCAAAAAATAGCGGATCAATTAATGGGGCGTGAGTCGGGTCAGCGCTCGCCAGCTTAACGGTGCCACGGCTTTTCGGCCTTAGCACAGTGACATGGCAACTGAAACCGTGACTGGTGTGGATTTTTCTTGCGTGGTCATCGACCACCGCGACCACAAACACAAACTCAAGGTCCGGCACATCGAGCTCAGGTTCGGAGTACGCGAACGCAATTCCTTCGGCAAAGTTGCTGCTAAGCTTACCTTTGCGCTCAGACATCCACTCAGGCAGCGCCTTGCTCATCTCAGCCGCCATAGAGAGCGACACACCAAAGGTCTCTTTCTTGGCGCTGGTTTTATAGCTATGGACAAGGTCGATGTGATCTTGCAAGTTTTCTCCCACGCCGGGTAGATGGTGGTGGTGAGTCAGCCCGTGCGGTTCAACATCGCTCTTGGCGCCTATGCCCGACAACAGCATAATTTGCGGCGAGCCAAAGGCTCCGGCGCTCAAAATCACCTCTTTACGTGCTCGAATTTGGTACACCTTACCCTTGTGCTGGTACTCCACACCCACCGCACGCTTCTCTTCAAGCAGCAATTTCGGGTCGTGGCTCGGGTAATCACGGTGAGATTTGAGCGATGTAAGTTCGGCGTGAGATACCCTTTTGCCGCGCTGCAGCGTTCACCGTTTTTTTGCGTCACTTGGGTGACCATAGCGCCAAACTGCTCTGCACCATTGATGTCATGATTTCTTGGCACCCCGATGGATTCACACCCATCAAGAAAACGCTCTAGTAGCGGACTCGGTGAACGCAAGTTGCTGACGTTAAGCGGTCCACCTTGTCCATGATAGGCGTCGACGTGCTGCTCATTATGCTCTGCCTTTTTAAAGTACGGCAGGCACTCGTTGTAGCTCCAGCCGAGATTGCCTAGGCTTGCCCAAAGGTCGTAATCATAGCGATGGCCGCGTGCGTACATCATGGCGTTGATGGAGCTTGAACCACCGAGCGTTTTTCCACGTGGCTGATAGCCTTTGCGACCATTTAGACCAGGCTGAGGCACTGTCTCAAACGCCCAGTTATTGATTTTGGTCGGCATCATCGCCACCGCGCCTACCGGCGTGTGGATCACCGCGCTGCTGTCTTTACCGCCAGCCTCAATTAAGCACACGCTGATGCTAGGGTCTTCACTTAAACGTGACGCCATCACGCAGCCCGCCGAGCCGCCGCCGACCACAATAAAATCGTATTCCATAATCACGCCTCCTCGGCATCACATGGATGCAGCTCCCGTTTGAGAATTTTACCCGTTGCTGTCATCGGCAAAGATTGACGAACAAATATACGGCGCGGGTATTTGTACTCTGCCAACTGCTCACGGCACCACTGAACCAGGGTATCCGCGTCAAGATCACTGTCATGTTTTAACGTCACGTGAGCGTGGATCTCTTCACCCAAACGCTCATCAGGCTCACCCACTACAGCCACCATCTCAATCGCAGGGTGGCACATCATCACTTCTTCAATTTCACGTGGGTAGACGTTGTATCCACCGCGAATGATCATGTCTTTCACTCGATCAACAATAAAAAGGTTTTGCTGCTCGTCTAAACGGCCAATATCCCCAGTTTTAAACCAGCCATCTTGAATCACTTCTGCGGTGGCCTCTTCGCGGCGGTAGTAACCTTTCATCACACTCGGGCTTTTCACGCAGATTTCACCCAGTTCTCCACACGGCACGCGATTGCCCTCTAAATCGATTACTTTCACCATGTGGCCACACAGTGGCTGACCAACACTGCCAGGCAGGCGCTCACCGTCAATGTGGTTGAACGTCGCCACCGGCGCGGTTTCGGACAGGCCATAACCTTCAAGGATAGGCACTTCAAACAGCGCCTCAAACTGGCGCAGCACTTCAACCGGTAGTGAAGCACCGCCAGACACGCCTAGGCGCAAACTCTCTTTAAGTTTGTGCGCCACTTCGGTATCCGCTTGCCCCGCGCTGAGCAGCGCAATGTACATGGTAGGCACGCCAGCAAATACGCTGACTTTGTGGCTAATGACGTCTTCAATAACCTGTTTGGGATCAAAGCGAGGCACCAGCACCATACAACCACCAATCATCAAGGTGGCGTTCATCATCACCGTCTGACCAAAACTGTGGAAGAGCGGCAAGGTGGCGATGGTGGTGTCATCACGTTGCAAGCGCATCAAGTTTTGTGATGCCATCGCATTGGTGAGCATGTTGGTGTGTGACAGCTCTGCCCCTTTAGGCTGCCCTGTCGTACCTGAAGTGTAGAGAATCACCGCACTGTCATCGCCTTGACGCACAACCGACTCTAGCGGCTCGACGTCCGATGCCAACCACGCTTCCAACGAATGCTCGCCCACTTTACCTTGTGGCATGGCGATATAGTGCTGACAGCCTTGTGCGGCATGAAAACCGTCTCGGCCGTATTGGCCCATCGGCAGCGCGTCGTTGCCATCGAAACAAAGGTACGCTTTGGCCTCTGAATCGTTTAGGTGATAGGCAATTTCGCGCGCTTTAAAGAGCACATTCATCGGCACCACCACGCACCCAGCTTTTAAAATGCCGTAATAGGCCACCGGAAAGTAGTGAATATTGGGGCACGATAGCGCGACTTTATCCCCCGGCTCGAGACCAAGCTCAGCCAAGTGACGCGCCACCTTACCCGCCATGATGTCGAGCTGTTGGTAGGTGATAACGTTGTTCGCCAGTTTGAGCGCAGGATGAGAAGCAAAGAGCGCGGCATTACGCTCCAGATTGACAGCCAAGTTGTGCATGCGGGATCTCCTTATCTTAGCCGCATCAAGACGATGCGGCCCGTAAGTTTGTTATTGTGTGTAGGGTATTCCCCTTCTCGGGGAGAGGGTCGATTTAAACCGTTGGGTCGGATTTGCCGACAAATAGCTTCACCACGAGCTTCTGCACCCAAGTGCCGTAGGGCGGTGAAAACAACGAAATAGGGAACCACTCGCGCATTTGCAGTACGCTGCGCGCGTGGCTAAGCTCGCGAAATCCTTCTTCGCCGTGGTAGTTACCGATACCTGAATTGCCTATGCCGCCAAACGGGACCGAGTGGTTGAGGACATGCCAGCCCCAATCGTTCACGGTGACGCCGCCACTGTGTGTTTGGCAAAGAATGTCATCGCGCAGCGAGCCACTGTGGGTAAACAAATAGCAAGCAAGCGGTCTAGGTCGATTGTTGATGTACTCCACCACCTGCTCGATGTTTTTGTAGCTGTGCACCGGAAGCAGTGGGCCAAAGATCTCTTCCTGGCAGATACGCATATCGCTGCTGAGATTCGTGGCAATATAAAGCGGCGTCTTGCGCCCTTCCCCTTCGGGCAAACATTGAATGATGTTAGCGCCTTTCTGTTTCGCATCCTCGAGCAGCGCATGGAAGCGTTGATGTTGTGGCTCATCCACCAAAGAGGTGTAATCAGCATTGCCACTGATTTGCTGATACATAGCTACATGGGCATCACACAGCGCGTCGACAAACGCCTCTAGCTTGCTCTCATGGACAAACGCATAATCGGGAGCGATACAAATTTGCCCTGAGTTAAAGCCTTTGCCGTGCGCCAAACGCTTCGCCGCTTTGGTGACGTCATAATCTGGCGCCACAATAGCGGGAGACTTACCGCCGAGCTCCAATGTGACCGGCGTTAAATTGGCCGCAGCATTGGCCATAATGATCTTGCCGCTGCTCGGCGAACCGGTGAACACCAAGTGATTGAACGGCAGATGCGATATGTCCATCGCTTGCGGGTGATCGCCGGGGACAATCCGCACCAGATCGTTTGAGTAAATTTCCGCCAACATTTGGCTCAATACACGGGTGGTATTGGGACAGTTGGGCGGCATTTTAATCATGCAGCGATTACCCGCAGCCAATGCGGTGATCATAGGCCCAATAGAGAGATAAACCGGAAAGTTCCACGGACAAATGATGCCCACCACCCCTTTCGGTTGGTAGCGTATTTGCAATTTGTTGCCTTTAAATAGCCACTCCGTCGGGCGACGCTTGGCTTTCATCCAACCTTTCAAGTGACGAAGAACATGGTTGATGTCCAATATCGGTGCCAACACATCCGCCATCTTAGATTCGGTCTCACTGCGCCCACCAAAATCATCACTCATCGCTTGAGCTAATCTATCTTGATAGCGGCGCAACTGAGTTTTCAACGCCACTAAACGCTGCTTACGCACATCCAGTGACGGCATGGGTTCGTTGCGATAGGCCGTGCTCAACGCATCAAACCATTGCTGCAGATCTTGGTCTGAGGGTGAAATAACATCATGAGGTGTTTGAGGGTGTACTAATGCATTCATAATCGATTCTCGTGGTACTGACACAAGTATTACAACATTTTGTTAACATGCCACCTAGGTGGCAAACAGACAAAAAACGGTGAATTTCGGACAAAACTGAGAGACTGCTGACAACATCACAGCCCCATCTTGGCTATACTCAACGCCAATATCCGTTATCTTACTCTCATACTGGAGCGGTCACACAATGCAACATTTAGCGGTTTATGAGCCTGATAGTAACGCATGCGGTCTGCTGGACGTGCAGTTGTTGGTGCGCTATCTCGGTCAGCGAGTGCCGCTCACAGACCTGCTGGATGGCAGTGGTGTCAGTGTCGAAAAGCTCTATCAACCCGACACGCAAGTCACCCTCGCCCAGAAGCTGCATATTTTCAGCAATGCCCTACTCTGTGCAGACGAGCCCGGACTTGGCCTTAAGGTGGGCCAACAAGCCAGGTTCAGCGATTTTGGCGTGTTGGGTTACGCGGTGTTTAGCTCCAGCACCTTGCTTGAAGCGATGACGATGGGATTCAAATACCTGAGATTGGCGGGGCCAGTGCTGCGCAAGCAGCTCCTCATCGATAAGGATTTGGGGTATATCCGCGCGGAAGAGTTAATTGATCTCGACACCTTGATGCCCTTTTGCTGCGAATACTGGTTTTCGGCAATTCAATCTTTGTGTGAAGAGGTGATGCAACATCCCTTCCCCTCACACCAATTGCATTTTCCTTACCCCGCGCCCCACTACGCATCATTGTATCAAGAGGTATTTCGCTGCCCGGTGAAGTTTCAATCCAAACAGCTGGAGTGGCAATTTTCTACGGATGTGGTCAATCAACCCTTGCCTACCGCCAACAAGATGACCTTGCAGCAGTGCTTAAAAACGTGTGATGAGATGCTGGCAAAACTGAGTGGCACCAGTACCAGCTTAAAAGACAGGATTACTCAACGCTTAATCGAGCAGCCGGGGCACTACCCATCGATTGAAATCGTGGCGCAGCAGCTGGGGATGTCTTCACGCACGCTGAGACGAAAACTGAGTCAAGAGCAGACCAGCTACCAACAGATTTTGGATCACGTTCGCTTTCAGCTTTCACGCCATTACCTCTGCTCGACGCAATTGAGCATTGATGAGATTTCAGAGCGCGTCGGCTACTCAGACAGTGCCAACTTTCGTCACGCGTTTCGTAAGTGGAGTGGCGATTCGCCAAGTCACTATCGCAAATCGGCCCATGCGGTGCCCCATCTTCGTGAGCATTAGCGAATGCAGAGTACGCGACGTTTCGACATATAAGTCCGTTAAAGCAATAAGTCCGTTAAACAAATACGTCCATCCCACACATAAAACAACGCCCACCAAAAGGTGGGCGTTGACGTTAAAACTCTTCGATGAGTTGAGCAGCTTCACTCTTAGGCTTTTCGCCTTGACCAAAGCCCCTTAGGCCCACCACATGCACATGTTCGTGGTCTTTAAAGACTTTACGAACCAGCTTGTACGTGGTGCCTTTTTCTGGACTGATGTTCTCAGGCGCCGCGATCAACAGCTGCATATCGAGGCGGTCACACAGCTCGAACAGGGTTGAAATCGATTTGGCATCCAATCGAGCCGCCTCATCGAGGAACAACAAACGACACGGCACAATCTCTTTACTGCGTAAGCGGCGAGACTCCTCTTCCCAGCTCTGTACCACCATCAAAAGAATCGATTGACCGGTACCGATCGCTTCACCAGTAGAGAGCGCGCCCGACTCCGCTTGCAGCCAACCGTCTGAGCCACGGTTCACTTCGACGCTCAGCTCAAGGTAGTTACGATAATCGAGCAGCTCTTCACCCAGCACTTGCGGTGAACGTTGGCCCATATCGATGTGTGGGTTCACACGTTGGAACAATTTTGCCATCGCCTCTGAGAAGGTGTAACGCATCGACTCAAACAGGTCTTTGTGCTGCTCTTGACCGGTCGCTAGGCCGTTTAACAGCACCTCATGACTTTCACGAATCTTAACGTTCAGACGTACCCCTTTCACCTGACCAAACGAGATGTTCGAGAGGCCTTGGTTCAGCATACGAATGCGGTTTTGCTCACGCTGAATCGTCTTTTTGATGATGCTAGCAACGGACTCAGAGCTGATCGCCAAACGGTTTTCACGCTGGGTCAACTCTTCGGTCAAACGCGCCAGTTCCACTTCCATCTCTTCGATCGCTTCCACAGGATCATCGGTGCGAATGATGTCTTGGCGAATGCGCTCGCGCAGATGCTGGTAGACCGCAATGTAGAACAAGACTTTTCGCTCTGGGCGAGCGTTGTCTTCCGAAAGGCGCAGCGCATCTCGCAGATCTTCGTTGTCGGCCACCGCAAGACGCAGCGCGCCCAATGATTTGTCCGACATCGAACGTAATTCATCCGCAGAGAGGTAGGCAAGCTCACGCTTGTGCAGGCGTCGCTCGACATCATTTTCACGCGCCAATCGAAGTACCGAGCACCAACCCGCTTTTGCTGCCACAACGAACGTGCGCAGATCCGTGTACTCTTTTTGTACTTTCTTCAGACGCTTAGCCAGCCCTTTCATCTCAAGCTCTGTCGAGGTGATGGTGCGCTCATACTCACTCTTACGTGCTCGCGCGCTGTGCAAACGTTCATGCAGCTCATCACGACGGCGCTCAGCACGTTCCATCGCGCCTTCATCGGCGTTGACACCATACTCTTGCAGCTCTTGTTTGAACTCTTGCACCGTTTCCATTTTGGCTTGGTGAGAGCTTTTCAAAGAGGCGAGCACTTGGTTGTATTGGTTCAGTTGGTCTTGCGCAAGCTTAAGCTCTTCGCGCGCTCGGCCACGGTTGACTTCCGCTTGTGCCAACTTGGCTTTCAACTGCTCACTGAGTTCGCTGCTCTTACCCAACATGTCGATAGAGTCGGAGTAAGCGAAGTAGTGGCGACGTTCAATAAGATCAGAGAGCGCAAAAATTTGTGCTTTGATCTGCTGCAGTGCCTCATCGGCTTGACGATAGTTCGTCTCCAGCGCTTCAAACTGCTGTGGGTCAGCCTCAAGCGCGGAGGCGATCGGCGTTAGCTGCTCAATCGCTTTACCATGTTGGTTGATAAAGGCTTTCGCTTCGCTCAAGGCGCTCATCTGCGCGTCAAGCTCGACAAAACGCTCAGCCAAGGTATTGTCTTCCACCAGCGACATCATGGGCGCTAATTTATCCAGTGCGCTGAGCGCCTGTTTGCTCGCTTGCAGTTGACCGCGCAAAGTCGCCTCTTGCCCATCTAACTCGGCTAAGATGCGCTGCACTTGAGTGCGTTTCTCACGCGCGACTTGCAAGCTTTGCTCAGGATCGTCATCAAAAGCGACCTGAATGTGCTCAGCAACAAAACGGTTGAATGCTTGGTAAAGGCGCTGCAATTTTTGCGAATCAAACGCCGCTTTGGCGTGCGCTTCGATGACCTCATCACGTTCACTGCGCAAAAGCTCAAGACGCTGTTCACGCGCCGCACGCCCAAACAGTGGGATCTGAGGGAATCGCGAGTAACGCATTTGGCGCTCATTCATGCGCACGCAGACGGCGCCTTCTAATTCTTGCGCATCAAAGCTGCTGTCATCAAAGGCATCAATATCGCCTTCAATGATGTAGAGATCCTCTGGGCAGTCGTCCAGCTCAACCAACTTTTGCTCGATGCCAGACAAATCCGATACCACAATCGCATGACGAGCAGGGCCATACATGGCGCTGAAATACGGCGCATCGTCTATAGTGATGTCATCGTAGATTTCAGACAGCAACACACCACCCAGTGTATCCGCCAATCCTTTAAGGCGCGGATCGTTCGAGCCACCCGGTGAAGCGAGGCGCTCAATATCGCTATCGAGTGTCGCGCGGCGCTCTGCCAGTTTCTCTTTCGCCAGAGATTGCAGCTTCTCTTGCTCCAACACTTGCTGCATGTGCGCCATCACCGACTGGCTATCGCCAAGCTCAGCACCGCTTTGCTCACGCAGGTTTTCTAGCGCATCAGACGCGGCAATCCAAGCCGGAGCGAGCGCTTCCAACTGGGTGATCTGCGCAGCGTAATCTTGCTCACTGCGGCGCTGCTCACTGCGCTGCTCACGCAATGCTTCTTGATTGTGTTCAAGAGAGTCAATCAGCGCGCTGTGGCGTTCGCGCTCTTGTTCAAACGTCAGTTCATCAACCAGTGCGACGTTGTGCTGCTTTTGATAGCTCGCCACTTGCTCTGCGGCGCTACGCTGCTGAGTTAAGCTGCGTTCAACATCACGATGTTGGGCGCGCAGTTGAGCTTCGTTTTGCAGCGTTTGCTGCGCATCGCGCGCTTGATTGATCAACGCTTTAGCGCGTTCTGACGCCTCTTGGCGAGCTACCTTGCCCACGACAGACTCAACCAGCGCAAAGGCTTTATCAAACTGCTCGGCCGCCGCACTCGACATATCAAGTTTGTGCTTCATCGCGAGTAAGGCGTCGGTGCGCTCGCCCTGCTCAGCTTTCAAGCTGCTCACCAAGCTTTGCGCCGACTCGGCGGTCAGATTATTGTCACCCAGTAACGTTTTGGCTTTTTCCAGCGCTTGCACCGCTTGCTGATATTGCAACGCGCGCGTCTGCTGAACATCCAACGCTTGTTGGTAATCGGCCAACTGACTCTTTAAGCTATCGACTTCTTCTTCAAAAAAAAGCGCTTGGTCTTGCGCGATGTGAACTCGTTCATTCGCTTCTTCCACCACCATCATCTGCTCTTCAAGACGCTCACTGAGCTCTTCCAGATCATCTTGGTAGCGGGCAATTTTCTCTTGTTGACGCAGCGCAGTTTGCACCAGTTGCAAGTGGTCGGATGCGGCTTGGTAATCTTGCTCTAGCCCAGATTCAGACTCCACCAACAGCTCAAGCTCTTCTTGCACGCGTGTCAGCAACGCGTTTTGTTCGATCAACATTTCACGTGAGCTGAACAACTCGCTGCGCAGCGCCAAGGTCTGATCGAGTTTATTGCGTCTGTCGTTGGCATGACGCATATAATCCGCCGCGACATAGTTCGTCGACTCTGTGATCAGGTGTTTGAATAGATCTCGGTCCGCTTGAGTAGTTTTGATCGCTTCAAGCGTCATGCGGTTTTCACGCAGCGCCGATTCCATATCTTGGAAGGCTTTCTTCACTCCGCCGTTTTGTGGCAGTAGGTAGTCACGTAGCGAACGGGTGATGGCGCTGGAAATACCGCCATACAGTGAGGCTTCAATTAAGCGGTAGAATTTAGAACGATCGCCCGAGTTACGTAGCTTTTTCGGGATCACACCAAATTCAAACATCTGCGCGTGATAATCAACAATCGATGGGAAGGTTTTAAATTGCACCCCTTCAAATTGGACCACTGCCTCTTTGACTTCGTTGACTTGACGTACGCGCGCTTGGGTCGCCGAGACGGTTTCAATCAGTACATCGGTAGGTTTGACATGGCTTGGCAAGCCTTGAATGACGAAGGGTTTGATATCGACCTTTTTGTCACGCCCCGCCACCTGTTGCAGCTTAACGGCAAACAGTAGGCGTTGCTTACGCGAGTTGACCACATCGAGCGCCGCGTAACAGGCACCCGGCTGAAGTTTACCGTAGAGACCTTTGTCGCGAGAAGATTGGCTACTGCCAGCTTCGGTGGTGTTTCTAAAGTGAAGCAAGGTTTGGTCAGGGATCAACGCGGTGATAAACGCCGCCATGGTGGTCGATTTGCCCGCTCCGTTCCCTCCCGATAAGGTGGTCACCAGATCATCAATGTCAAAAGTGCGGGCAAAAAAGCCATTCCAGTTGACCATTGTCAGTGATTGATATTTACCGCGTTCAATCATGCTTCACCTGCTTGTGTCAGTTCTTCTTCGCCTTCTGGCGCATCTAGGTTATCGCTGTGCAAAAGATCGCCTTGGCTCGGCTCTTTGGTGTGAACCACTGCTTCACCATCACGGATGAGGCGTAGCTGCGCTTCACGCATATCGTCACCGACACGAACATCCGCACCAAAACGGAACACCGCTTCACTGATGCTGAATTTTCCGGTTTCACCGATGTTGATCACCATGCCCAAACGGCGCAGGCGGCGCAACGAGGTGCGCACTTTCTCGAACAGTTTCTCTTTGTCGAGATCAGAGCCGCTGGCTCGGTTGGTCACGAGCTTCATCAATTTGGACTCATCGGCCAGTGACAGAAGCTCATCGTACAACTCTTGGTTGGTAAAGATGCCTTCGTGAGCAAGACGCTCTGGGCTCAAATACAAAAAGCACAACACTTTGCCCACCAGCATATCGAGCTCAGACAGGACACTGCGGTTAATCAGCGACGTCGAACGCGGACGCAAATAAAAGAAGCCTTCAGGCGCTTTCACCAGTTCGGTGTTGTAACGCTGATAAAAACTCGATAGCTCCACTTCAAAATCCGACAACAAGGCGTGGTTGTCGAGGTCTTCGCTGGAGATGTGACGCCCGGCACGCAGCATGCTGTCTAGCGCCGGAAACAGCGGATTAGAGATCGCTTTGACCAGATTCTCTGGCATGTATTCATTAGTATCTGTCGATGACATTGGCTTGTACCTTTGCACCATAATTGTTGATCGCTTGCCAATCGGGCTGAATCGCTTGGTAATCGGACTCGGAGTAACCCAGTCGCACCGCTTGATCGACAACAATTCGGGCTAAATCAAAATGATGGGTATAGGGGTGCTCGGCGAGGTAGTCGCGCAGCACTTGGCCTAAATCAATAGGCTGACCCTGCGCTTTGTGCACTTGGAGCATCTCCCCAATGCGCTCAGACAGCGCATCATTCACTTGCTGAAATTCTTCGTAGACCACATCGAGTGGCACCTGGCCGGTCACTTCATCATCACGCAACACCAAGGCTTCATCACGTAAATCGCTCAACCGCTCCGCATCGGCGTAAGTGAGGTACCAAGGGTTCTCAAAGTAGTCTTTGACCGACTGACGTAGGCGCGAGCTAAACGCGCGGTTTTTGTCCATGTCGATGGCGGTTCGGATGAACTTGTGCACATGGCGATCGTAACCAATCCAGAGATCAATCGCTTGCTGACCCCAACTGGTGATGCGGTCGAGCTTCATCTGCAACACAAACAGGGTTTCGGCAATAAACTCGAGCTCATCATCGCCATGTACCAACTCTTGAATATCGAGGATTTGGCTTTGCAGCTCATCACCCGCCGCTTGCAAGGTGTCTTGCAGCTCTTTCAGTGTGCTGGAGGTTTCTGACAGCAAGGATTCACAGTTATTGATCGCATCGCGCCAATCTTTGTTAAGTAGCTCAGCTATCTGTGTTTTGACCGACTGCTGCTGCTCATCCATCACGCGCTGGTTTAAATCAATCTGATCGAAAATTTCACCGACTGAGTATTTCAGCACGCCGTAAACGTTTTTCTTCCAATGACCCGCCGTTCCGCCTTTTTGTGCCGCTTCAATGGCTTTCGCCATTTCGTCCGCCACCATAGACAGTTGGATAGAGAGTTTCAGTTTGGAAAATTCGCGATGACGAACATAGTAGTCCGTAATGCCGATGGCCAACGGCGAGAGACGATAGATACTCGCACCGTCGGTAATTTCGCTGGTAAAGCGGCTGACAAGGCGCTGTTTGACCATGTCATTGATGGCGTTGTTGGCGCGAAACGCCGACGCTTCGCCCGAATCGGCAAACAATCGAGTGACAATGGCGAACGCATCATGCAACTCCCCTTCACCTAACTCTTCATCAAACCTTTCATTACTCAACACGGCAATGGCGATCAAAAAGGCCAAGCGTTCGTTGGTCAGGTTCAATGAAAAATCATGCTGCTTGACCCAACCCACCAACTCATCAATCGGTTGCTCAGCGGCATTCAGAGTCATTTCACTCATGGTTTATCCTGTTTTAATTCTTTCTTGCCCAAACGTGGATATAGCGTCCGAGCGACACATACGGTTCTTGGCGGCACAGTTGCCTCTCTAGGGCCAAGACATCCTCACTGGTGTAGTCGCCCATATACTGGCGATCGCCAATGTAGTCACTGAAACAACGAATGCCGGATTTCCCTTCAATGTGAAACCCCGACTCCTCTATCCAACGGTAGACATCTTCAGGCTTAAGCCCTTTTTGGGGCTGAAGCTTAAATCTCTTTCGGTGTGGCATTCCCTCTAACACATGCGGAAGGTTGCCACACACGACATTTTTGTACACGAGGCCATGATGGTTGTAGAACATGACCGACGCGATACCGCCCGGTTTGACCTGCTCTAACAGCGTTTGCAGCGCTGGCTTTGGCTCAGCCAACCACTCCATGACGGCATGAAACATCACCAAATCCGCCGGTTGCTGCTGGTGTTGAGCGATGGATTGAACGGGCGAATGAATCAAGCGATACTGCTCAAGCAAGCCATTTTTTGCAATATCCTGCTCAGCTAATTGCAGCATTTCAGAAGATAGATCACATAACGTAATGCGATGGCCTAGTTTCGCCAGCTTTTGCGACATTTGTGCCAACCCACCCCCGGCATCGAGCACGTCGAGTGGTGAATCACTGGCGGGTAACGAGGCGAGGATGGTTTGAAGGTCTTCCCAAACAATGACTTGTCGAATCTCGCCTTTGTCAGAGCCGTATATATTTTTTGCAAATTTGTGGGCAATATCGTCGAAATTGCGGTCTTCAGTCACAGCAGCTTGAGTTATGATGTTGAATCGTGCTGCTATTCTGTCACAAGAAAGGCAGGAATAAAGAGGCTTTCTCTTAAATTATAATCAACTGGTGTTTTTTCGGACTATTTAAGTATGTTTGAGCTGAAAAAAGTCGTCTCGGCTTTACTTATGCCTTTGCCAGCCCTGCTGATCATTGGCCTTGTGGGACTCATGCTCGTCATGTTCACACGAAAACAAAAAACAGGATGTTTCGTTGTTCTCTTCTCGTTTGTTGGCATTTTTCTCGTTGCCTTCCAGCCCGTTTCATCACGTCTTCTCATGCCTATCGAGCGCCAATACTCGGCCTTTTTTCCTGTCGATGAATCGATTGATTATGTGATGGTGCTTGGCAGCGGCCATGTTGTGGACGACGACATTCCGCCCACCTCAGAACTGAGTCGCGCCGGCCTAATGCGTTTGACCGAAGGGATTCGTGTGATGCGAATTTATCCGGGCTCTAAACTGATTCTCTCAGGCTATGCCGCCGGTTCTGAAGTGAGCAATGCGCGCATGATGGCTAAAGTAGCGCTGGCGCTTGGCGTTTCTAAATCTGACATCATTCTGCTCGAAACCGCCAAAGATACTTGGGAAGAAGCGCGCCAAGCGGCAGCGTTCGTTAAGAACAAGAAGTTGGTGGTGGTCACATCGGCCAGTCACATGAACCGTGCCCTGAATGAATTCCACTCCGCAGGATTGAAACCTTACGCCGCGCCGACCAACTACCTAGCGCAGAGAAACATCGATCAAGCGTGGGAGAAGTACGCGCCGAAGGGCAAATATCTCGAACAAACTGAGCGCTACTGGCATGAAACGCTGGGCACCATTTGGCAACACCTCCGCGACTGGGCGTCCGATTATGAAGAGCAAGCCTTAGAGGTGGAGGCTGCGCAGAGCGACGTTTAACCGGCCGCCAGCGTAGACGGATAACGTCTTCGACCTAAAACAAAAATCCAGGCTGCATGCCTGGATTTTTCGTTTCTTTTGCGTCAATTTTCGCTCGTTAATTGCCGAACTACGTTAATCTCCGGCGAACATGTAGCCTTCGCCATGCACGGTGACGAATATCTGCGGATTTTTTGGATCCGCCTCCATCTTCGCTCTCATGCGTCGAATCAGGACATCGATAGTGCGATCATTGGGTGCGTCCACACGATGACTGATCATATTAAGAATGCGTTCCCGACTGAGCACTTGGTTAGGGTGAGAGGAGAGCGCCACCAAAAGCTCATACTCTGCTTTAGTCAGTTTGACCGGTTCATCCCCTCGGCTCAAAGCGCGGCGCTGAATATCGAACGTCCATTCAGCAAAGCGGACCACGCCGTCTTGCTGATCGCTGCCCGCGTTTTGCGCTCCCGCAGCCAGTGCGATGCGCCACAAGAGGTTCTTGACTCTGACGAGCAGTTCCCTAAGCTCAAATGGCTTAGTGACATAATCGTCCGCGCCCATTTCTAGACCAACAATCTTATCAATGCTGTCGGTACGCCCGGTCACCAAGATAATACCGATGTCCGATTGACTGCGCAGCTCACGCGTCAGCATCAAGCCATCTTCGCTGGGCAGATTGATATCCAGCATCACCAAATCGACCCGACTGCTACTGAGTACGTCGCGCATCTGCGCGCCATTCTCAGCTTGGCTCACCTGATACCCTTCGGTTTGAAAGTAGCCCGCCAATTTACGGCGAGTCACTTCATCATCTTCAACAACCAAAATGTGGTAGCTCATCGGCTCTACTCACTTATTCAAACACTGATTCAATGGCTTTATTCTATTCATAATTAGTCACAACTCCATCTTTGTCCTCTTTGGGAGGTGAAAAGTTGGCGATTCATTGATGCAAAGCAAGCTTTGCTGCCCTGTTCACAAATTGCCATATTTGACCATTTCTTCTCATAATCAGGTTGACCGCTGTTCATTTTTATCCGTTAGACTTAACGG
Organism: Vibrio sp. R11-SG3-ISO3-SZ; assembly: GCF_059834345.1. NCBI lineage: Bacteria > Pseudomonadati > Pseudomonadota > Gammaproteobacteria > Vibrionales > Vibrionaceae > Vibrio > Vibrio sp. R11-SG3-ISO3-SZ. The sequence goes on along the minus strand of NZ_JCBDGX010000150.1, from coordinate 32,409 downwards.
CATCTGATTCAGTTGAGAGCCCATCATGCCAGAGACACCTAACGCCCAGATTTCCGACCCTTTATCTCCCGCCGAAAAAGAGCAGCGCGCCTTTGATGAGCAACGCGCCGAGCTCTACTGGTGGTTTTCGAGCGTGTTTGCCAAAGAGCTCTCAGAGCAAGAGCTGGCCCAATATCATTCGGTGGACACACGTACCTTTCTGACGGGACTTGCACAAACCCCTGAGCTTAACGTAGCCGCAGACAGGCTCATCGATGCATTGAACCGATTGCAAGACAGGCCAGATGCTCAGTTGGAACTATCAGCCGACTATTGCGACCTGTTTTTAAAATCCGACCGAGACAGCGCGTTGCCTTACGCCTCTGTCTACTTAGATGAATCCGGACTGCTCAATGGGGAGCCCGCCAAACAGATGGACACTCTGCTCCAACAACATGGCGTGGCCGTGCATTCAGGGCTCAATGAACCTTCTGATCATCTCGCGATAGAGTTGGATTTTTTAGGTAACCTGATTGTGCGCGGCGCTCATGCAGCAGAGCAGACGGCAGGCGACACGCATCTCGCCTACCAAGAGCAAGCCGATTTTATTGAGCAGCATCTACTCCCTTGGATTGAGAGGTTTGCCGAGCGCTGCCAGCGCCTCGACACATTCGGCTTCTATGCGGCGCTGTCGTCGCTATTGTGCGCGTTCATTCAATTGGATAAAGCCTACCTGCAAGGCGATAGCGATTAAGCCCATACAAAAGGTGTGGCGAGATCCCAAAGGCGGTTTTTTTATTTGCCCAAATCGACGTTGCGGACTACAATTCGGTCCGCAAACGATAAAACTAATAAATACAAACCGCTTTTTGAGGGCGGTTTTTGTGTTTCTGATACTTTCTGTCTACATACTCTAAACTTTGTATAGACTTTACTTTTATAGACTTAACTTTTCATAGAATAGTAGGCAGTCATCGACAGGACAAAACCATATGGCCACGATTAAAGACGTCGCTCGCTTAGCGGGTGTCTCGACCACCACTGTATCCCATGTGATCAACAAAACACGCTTTGTCGCTGAAGCCACGCAAGAAAAAGTGATGGAAGCGGTTCAAGAGTTGAACTATGCCCCAAGTGCCGTTGCACGCAGCCTGAAATGTAACTCGACACGCACAATAGGCATGCTGGTTACTCAATCGACCAACCTTTTCTTCTCGGAAGTGATCGACGGGGTTGAGAGCTACTGCTACCGTCAAGGCTACACCTTGATCTTGTGTAACACTGGCGGCATCTACGAGAAACAACGTGACTACATTCGCATGCTGGCGGAAAAGCGCGTCGATGGCATCTTAGTGATGTGTTCAGATTTGACCGAAGAGTTGAGCGAAATGCTTGACCGTCATAAAGACATCCCTAAGGTGGTGATGGATTGGGGCCCGGAAAGCTCACAAGCCGATAAAATCATCGACAACTCGGAAGAAGGCGGCTACCTCGCAACAAAATACCTGATTGATCACGGCCACAAGCGCATTGCTTGCTTGAGTGGGCATTTTGAAAAAGCGGCCTGCCAAGAGCGCATCCAAGGCTTTAAGCGCGCAATGAACGAGTCGGGTTTGAGCGTCAACGAAGATTGGATCTTAGAAGGTAACTTTGAGTGCGATACCGCCGTGCTTGCCGCGGACAAAATCGTCGCCATGGACGAAAAGCCAACCGCAGTATTCTGTTTCAACGATACGATGGCGCTCGGTTTGATGAGCCGTTTACAGCAAAAAGGCATTCGTATTCCAGAAGACATGTCGGTCATTGGTTATGACAACATTGAGCTAGCCGAGTACTTTTCACCACCGCTAACGACGGTTCACCAGCCGAAGCGCCGTGTGGGTAAAAACGCATTTGAGATTTTGCTCGAACGTATTAAAGACAAAGAGCATGAAAAACGTATTTTTGAAATGCACCCAGAAATCGTCGAGCGCGATACCGTGGCGACGGTGAAATAGACCAACGAACAAGTTCAGCACATCACATCGACTAGCCCAGCGAGAATACTTCTCATCCGCTGGGCTTTATTCTCTCGGTAACACCCCTCTATTTTATGAACTAAGATCACATTTAACCCATCAAAACGTGATGTTTAGCCCATAAATTATTTATGCTTATTATGTTCGACGAATGCCACGAACAGGGCAAACCATTTCGAAAGGATGGGACGCAAAGCTTCCGGCCTGTTGCAGCCACTCAACGATATCAACGTTGATGACTGCTTGGTAGCGGGGTTGCCGATGGCAAATGTGCACTTCGTAATTCTTTATCAAAAGCAAAGAATACAATGACTTAAACGTTGCGCGCGCATTATGCGCTCACACCGTGAGTAGGATTATTCTTTTATGAGCCAGAATGACACCCTACTGACACAAAACCTGCATATTTTTGCTAATCTCTCGGACCTGAATTTGGTGGCGTATTGTAATACACCGAGAATAACAGCATGGATAAACCAATTTTAAAAGACTCAATGCGATTGTTTGAACCATTGGGCAAGATCAAGTCTCGCTCAATGTTTGGTGGATTCGGAATCTTCGCTGATGACATCATGTTTGCCCTCGTGGTAAATGACAAACTTCACATACGCGCCGACGACTCGTTGGCCCAACTGTTTAATGCTCAGGGACTCGAGCCATACGTGTATAAAAAACGTGGTTTCCCTGTGGTCACCAAATACTATGCCCTTGGCCATGACTGGGATCAGGATGTCGCTCAGACTATTGCGATGGCAAACACTGCACTAGAGGCGGCCAACAAAGACAAGCAGCGTCAAACCAACGCCAAACCAACGCGCCTGAAAGATCTGCCGAACTTGCGTCTAGCGACCGAGCGAATGCTCAAGAAAGCGGGTATCGACAGTGTCTCCCGTTTGGAGCAGACGGGCGCAGTGGAAGCGTATAAAGCGATTCGTTCCACACACTCTGCCGACGTCAGCATCGACCTGCTGTGGGCACTTGAGGGGGCAATTAAAGGCACGCACTGGTCTGTGGTCCCTCAAGCAAGACGCGACGAGCTCCTGAATCAGCTGCAAAGCTAGTCAGCGATAGCGTTCAGTAATTCCAATCCCCGTCTCAAGCCAGCCCACACCGCTGGCTTGAGACGTTTTTAGCCGATGCTTTTCTAGCGTTTCCATTCCTTCGTCATAGAATCCAACGTATTTTTCCCTTTAGGGCGAAATTTTTTACTGGCTTTTTGGTTCATATCTAACAATGATCAATGATGATGTTTTCAAAGGGATCCATATGAACAAGAAACTGCTTTTAGGTATTGGTTTGCTCGCTCTGATTGTGTTTTTAGGCGCAAACTTTGGTCAATACCTGACACTTGATAACGCCAAAGCCCAGCAGCAAGCGCTGGCTGAAATCATTGACGCCCACTTTGCCCTCGCCGCGCTGAGTTACTTCTTCGCCTATGTCGCTATCACCGCCTTCTCGATCCCTGGAGCGGCCGTTGTCACCTTGCTTGGCGCTGCGCTGTTTGGCTTTTGGACCAGTTTATTGCTCGTTTCTTTTGCCAGTACTATAGGTGCCACATTGGCGTTTTTAAGCAGCCGCTTTCTACTCAAAGAGTGGGTACAAAGCAAGTTTGGCGATAAGCTCGCGACAATTAATCAAGGGGTCGAAAAAGATGGTGCGTTTTATCTCTTCTCACTGCGCCTTATCCCGGTATTCCCATTCTTTTTGATCAACCTCTTGATGGGTCTTACGCCCATCACCATCGCGCGCTTCTATCTGGTCAGTCAACTGGGTATGTTGCCGGGCACGGCCGTCTACCTCAACGCCGGGACCCAGCTAGCGCAAATCGACAGTTTGTCAGGCATCGTCTCTCCAACAGTACTCGCCTCTTTTGCGTTGCTCGGGGTATTCCCAATCATTGCCAAATGGGTAATGGCCAAGCTCAAAGCGACACCGCAATCCAATGGGCAAGCGTCTTGAAAATTTTTATTGCTACAACCCCACCACAAGCACACATCGTGTGTGAAATGTTACGCAGCGAAGGAATAGCCTGTGAGGTGAGAGGTGAAGGTTTGTTCGGCTTGCAAGGAGAGATTCCGTTTGGCGAAGAGGCCAGCCCGTACGTTTGGTTAACTCGTCCAGAACAGAAGCAGACGGCACTCGCGCTAATTGATGACTTCCAACAAGACGCTCCCGACAACATGGTTTGGGTTTGCCCGACTTGCCAAGAAGAAAATGACGGCCATTTTCAGTTATGTTGGCAGTGCGAGCACACCAAACCAGTATGAGTGTGTGGGGAGCTAGCCGAAATTAAGCAGTGAGGTGTTGCTGAATGAAGGCGATGGAGTGATCGTTAAACTCATCTGGGCGCTCAACATTACACACATGGCCACAGTCAGGAATTTCATGCAGCTCACTGAGCGTATGTGCTGAGACCATCTCTTTCACAGGGGTGATGAACATGTAGTCTTTTTCACCCATCAGATAGAGCGTAGGGATAGGTAACTCGCGGTCTTTGAAGTAGCGCATCAGAGGGTTCACCTCTGCGGTCAAAATAAACCAACGCTTGAACTCCTTTTGGCACAACTTCTTCGCTTCGCGGATAAACATATGTCGCGACTCTTTTTGTGCTCGCTGCGGCATCACAATGTAGGCAAACAGTCGATAGAGCCACATGTAGGGCACAATGTGTTTACACAGATTGCCCAACTTCACCAGTACTTGAGAGCGTGTGTTGAGTCGTGTGACGGCGCCACCTAACACCATGGTTTTTACGCGCCCAGTCGCTAGCTCCGCTAAGTTACGGACGATGATGGTTCCAAGCGACATGCCGACAAAATGTGCCGACTGAATCTTTAGGTGATCGAGCACTTTTAAGATGTCTAATGTGACCTCTTTAAAGGTGTAGCGATTGGCAATGATCTCCTTAATCAGCTGGTTCGATTTTCCATGGCCGCGCAAATCAATCAGCAGCAAATTAAAATGCTGCTTGTAGGCTTTGATCTGTTTAAACCAAATCGATGAGCTGCCGCCTGCGCCATGCACAAAGACCACCCACTCATCGCTAGTGGGGTGTTTAAAAGTCTTATGGAATAGCAAGCTTTGAGTCATAGTCGAAAAATAACCGTTATCGTCACACAATTCAGGGCGCAGGGTAACACAAAAGCGCCCGTGTTTTTGTTTAGCATAAACGAAAACCGCCACTTTAGTGCAATCGGAAATGTTAGAAAAAATGAAAGCGCCGTGAGACTGTGCAAGCACAAAACCCCTCAGGCGCTTTCTTTATGCGGACCTATTGTCGTCTTTACGCGAACAGACTAAAAAATAGCGTCCGTAATTCAATGACCTAGTGTTAGGCGCTTAAAGCACTGTGGTAGAGTTCGATGTACTCACCCGCCGCTTTTTCCCAACAGAAGTTTTCTGTCATCGCGTGCAATTGAACCCGTTTTATCTCATTGAGATTTTGCGCGTAGAGCAGCAAAGCACGAAGCATAGTCAACAACAACGCAGTCGGCGTTGGCTCATCAAACACAAACCCAGTAGCGATTGACGGATCATCGTCGTAATGGTGAACCGTATCTTTCAGTCCACCCACACCACGAACGATTGGCAGCGTACCGTAAGCCATACTGTAGATCTGATTGAGACCACAAGGCTCAAACTCTGACGGCATCAAGAAGAAATCACTGCCCGCTTCCACCAAGTGAGCAAGCTCTTCATCGTAAGCCTCGATAAACGCAAATTTGTCGCTGTGTGTGGCTGAGAGCGCTTTAAGATGGCTTGCCAACATCGGGTCGCCGGTCCCAACAATCACCAACTGAACATCGTGTTTGAGAAACTCAGACAGAATAGGGATCAGGTAATGTAAGCCTTTTTGCTGCGTCAAACGGCAAACCATGCCAAACATCGCGACGTTTTTTTCGCTCAGTTTCGCTTTTGCTTGCAGCGCCGCCTTACACGCTTTCTTACCGCGTACCATACTCTGCTTCGTCGCTCGGTAATTTAACGGTAAGTGGGTGTCTGTTTCTGGGTTCCATGTACTGTAGTCGCAACCATTAAGAATCCCCACCAGATCATGGCTTCGGCTTTGAAAATCTTGCGCCATACCATGACTGCCCAGTTCGGTCTTGAGCTCTTGCGCGTACGTCGGGCTAACCGCGTTCACCTTATCAGCGGTTTTCACCCCAGCGCGAAGCATGGTGATGTGCGTTGCACTCACTGCGGCATCCGGCGCGTAATGCGTCTGGAACTCAGGCAGATCGCCGAGCTCATCATAGCCAAAGACACCTTTGAAGACCGCGTTGTGCACGGAAAGAATGCTTTTGGTATGAGCAAAAAAATCGTCACTGGCGTAACGATGCTTGAGAAGGTATGGAACCAGACCCGTGTGCCAGTCATTGGCGTGGACAATGTCCGGCTGAAAGCCCAGTTTCGGCAGCATGTCCAAACTCGCCGCACTAAAAAAGGCGAAGCGTTCACCATTGTCTGAGTAGGCTTGATTGTACTCGGCGTACATGTCAGGACGGTCAAAATACTGCGGACAATCGATGGCATACACAGTGATTCCCGATAGCGCTAGCTGCTTGACGCAATAAGGCGTATGAGGCCAGTGCTCTAATGCCGTCTCTAAAACCACAGTCGCAGACTCAATGCCTGCAACCTTGCGATAAGCGGGAAGTGTGAGTCTCACATCTTGCTCGAGCTCAAAAAGGGCTTCAGGCAGTGCCTTGGCAACATCTGCCAAGCCACCGCTTTTGATCAATCCTTCTACTTCCGATGCTACAAAGAGAATAGAGAGATTCTTAGTAGCCAACACGTGCTCCTTTTGGAATAACGACAACACCGTCATCCGACACGTGGAAATGCTTTTTATCTTCCGTCAGGTTCACACCGATTTGCGTCCCTGGCGCAATATCCACATCCTTGTCGATGATGACGCGACGCAAGACACAGCCTTCGCCGATCTTCACGTCACCTAAAAGGATACTTTCGCTAATATCGCACGCAGATGCAATATTACTTCTAAAGCCAAGCACACATTTTTCAATACGCGAACCGCGTACAAAACTACCGTTACACACTAAACTATCAATAATTTGCACTCGACCATTGTCCGAATCACTAAACGTTGCAGGCGGCAATGGTGGGTAGTAGGTGTGAAGTGGCCATTTACGGTTATAGAGCGAGAATGGCGCGTCTTTGGCAAGTAAGTCCATGTGCGCTTGCCAGTAGGCATCAATCGTACCCACATCGCGCCAATACACTTCTTCTTTCTCGCCAGTGATACGGTTGGTACTGAAGTCGTAAACGAACACGTCGCCACTTGGGAACATCTTAGGAATGATGTCTTTACCAAAGTCATGCGATGACGCTTCATTGTCGGCGTCTTCAATCAACTCAGCAAATAACGTCTCTGCTTCAAAGATATAGTTACCCATAGAGACGAGCGCGTGCTCAGGGTCACCTGGAATCGCTTTCGGATTGGCTGGCTTCTCAGCAAATCCGATCATGCGACCTTCTTCATCCACCTCGATCACACCAAACTGTGACGCCTCTGACAGTGGCATACGCAACGCAGAAACGGTCAGGGAAGCCTCTTTTTCTTTATGGAAATCAAGCATTTGTTTGATATCCATTTTATAGATGTGATCAGAGCCAAAAATACACACTTGCTCTGGCTCCGACAACTGCATGAAACGCAGGTTTTGGTAGATCGCATCTGCCGTGCCTTCGTACCAACGTTTGCCCGTGCGCATTTGCGCTGGGATCGGGTCAATAAAGCGATCCGTAATCCCGCTGATGTTCCACCCTTTTTTCAAGTGATGGAACAGAGACTGAGACTTGAACTGCGTCAGCACGTAAATGCGCATCAAATCCGCATTAACGAAATTGTTCAACGCAAAGTCAATCAGACGGTAACTCCCGCCGAAAGGCACCGAGGGTTTACTTCTTGATTCAGTTAGAGGACGCAGACGCGAACCCTCGCCACCTGCGAGGATCATACCTAAAACACCAGCCATTTTAATCTCCATTTTTATAATATTGTCGATGAGAAAGTGTAATATTTGGGGGGCTCATCGACGCTCCAAAATCTGACAGCGTTAGCGAATGGCGCATGCAAACTGCATAGATCTTACGCGCATTTTGCTACGTAAACGTTTAACACGGCGATTTACTCTACGTTATCTTATTTGCCCAAGATTACAATTTAAAATATACCGTACTTAGATGGTAAGATGAGTTACTTTGCGGATGGCTGATTCAGCTCACATTACATAAGCGATTGCTCACATAAGATTAACAAGATCACCACAAGAGAGTGACGTTCTTGCTCAGTAATAAACCTGTGTTTTATTTATGTTTTATGACAGTTCCATTAGTTGATTCAGGGTGTCATGTGGGCAGTGGTGAATATATATTTTTTCTTGATTAATTTTGGCCTGATAGAGGGCGCGATCCGCCACCGATAAAGCTTGATGCAAGGTCATCTCAGAACTAATCAGAGAGCCACCAACGGACAAACATAAGGCGGGCAATTGGTCTTGGGCTCTTTGCTGTTGAATCGTGTCAATCAATCGCTGTGCTAACGTGCTTAGCACTTCCCTCTGATCGGTTTTGATCAACAACAAAAACTCACTTTCTCCCCAACGCGCAGCAAGGTCATACTCACGAATCGTATCTGAAATGGCTACGGCAATCGACTTCAAACAAGGCGTTTTGTCTTGCCCTATGTGCTCCGCACTCAGCGCGTCACAAAGCCCAGCATCCACCCATATCAAGCCGAATTGGCTCTGTTCGCGCTTACCTCGAGCAAGCTCATTCGTCACTTCTCTTTCTATGCCACGTCGATTAAGTAAGTGCGTCATCACATCATAGGTCGCCAGTTTATCGAGCGCGGCGGTCCGCGCGACAACCAACTTCTCGACGCTTTGACGCGCCTCTAAGAGCTCTCTTTCAACAACCGCTAAGTCCGCATCAACGGTCACAGCATCCAAATGGGAGTGACGCCGACCACGAGCCATCGTGTGTAGGCGCGTGAACCACCTCTCTAGCGGCATCAACCACTCTTTGGCTGCATACAGGTAGAAGAGTACACTCAGTACCAACGCGAGGCCTAGGTAAATAAACAACAAATAATCCAGCATAAAGAGTGGCAGCACCGCGTCTACATTCAGCAGCGTCAACTCAAACCAGCCCAATGCGTCGATGTAATGCATCATGGCCACCACATTACCTGCATCTTGCTTGAGCATCAGAAACTGTGACTCACGGCCATTCAGTTGTTGATACAACGCCGACTGGATGATTTGGTAATCACTATCGTTGTCTATCACCTCTTGCAGTGTCGGGCGGCTTTGACCTTGCTCACCCAATGGAAACACAAAGCGATCGGAATCTCGGATCAATTGCACGCGCAATTGGCGATCAATAAACAGGGTCGAGAGTGGTGAGCTCTTGTGGTGATTAAGCTGACTGACCAACATATCAATATCCAAACCCGTACCGACAATGCCCAAAAACTGGCCATCGACAATAACGCTTTGGTTGATCCACGCTTTGGTTACCCCCAAGTGAGAGTCTTTATCAATGTTGACCGCCAGAGGCGTTAAGCTCGATTTTTGCTCAAAGTACCATTGGTCGTCATCCGCGTTAGGCTCTAAGGTGTATCGTTGAAAGTCACCCGTTCTAATACTGTTGACATCGTTGAAGTGATAGGAAAGGTCTTGATCGAGTGCAATAAAAAAGTTTTTGGAATCAAAGCGCCATCGGTAGTGTTCGAGCGTTTCTTGGGCCACGGAGCGATAAACACCATCTTGAGCATTCTGCGCCCAGGAGGTGATGTTGGGGTGTCTTGCCAGCTCCTGCGCCAAGGCGATTTCCGTGGTCAACGGCGCAAGAGTTTTCTCTACATCATATTGCGCGATGATTTGACCATACTTCCACATCAATTCCTCGATAATATCATCGATAATATGCTTAGAGAGCGCATAGGCTGCCAACCCGAACGCCATACAGAGTACGAAGATTGCGAAAAATAGTCTTAACTTTAGAGTCATCTTTTTATCTCACCAGAGATAGATCAATAGAAGTTCAGATTGAAAATGTCAAAACAGAACCAGCGAATCATCACAAAGTTGATTATTTATTTGGCAAATGGGGATCGCCATCCCATTCACCATGCTTATTATTGTTAGTTCTAAAACTAAAAAGGCAGCCTAGATTGGCTGCCTTTGGGGTCTGCTGAAGACGTGCTTATCGTAAAGACATCGTCGTGTTACTTGGCGGATTTTTTACGCTTGTCCGACACTTCCCATTTTCCGTCGATATACAAAGCGGTGTAACCCGTTGGCTTACCTTCAACTTCTGAACGAACGTAGTTCTCTTTAGTCTTACGGCTAAAACGAACCACCATAGGCAATCCGTCCGGATCCTTTTGCGGCGCTTCGGTCAAGTAGAGGAACTTAGGTGACAAGCGGTCTTTAAACCTCACCAACTCTTCAACTAGAGGTGCGCGAGTTTCACGAGATTTCGGGAACGTACTCGCTGCGAGGAAGAGACCAGACGCACCGTCTCTGAGCACAAAGTAAGCCTCTGAGTTCTCACAAGGTAGCTCAGGAAGATGTACAGGATCTTCTTTAGGCGGCGCTACCTCACCATTTTTCAGAATCTTACGCGTGTTCTTACAGGTCTCACTGGTGCAGTCCATGTATTTACCAAATCGACCGTTTTTCAGCACCATGTCACTGCCACATTTGTCACACTCAACGACAGGGCCATCGTACCCTTTGACTTTAAACTCGCCCTTTTCAACCACATAACCTTCACAGTTCGGGTTGTTACCACACACGTGCAGTTTGCGCTTGTCGTCAATCAAATACGCGTCCATCGCGGTTTCACAGATAGGACAACGTTTCTTCGCTCGCAATGCCGCGGTTTCAACGTCTTCTTCAAGGACATTGATGATGCCCTCTTCGTCACCGAGGTTAATGGTGGTTTTACAACGCTCTTTCGGTGGCAGCGCATAGCCCGAACACCCTAAGAAAACCCCTGTCGATGCGGTGCGAATTCCCATTGGACGTGAACAGGTCGGGCATTCGATGTCGGTGTAAACGATATGATTAGGCTTCATACCGCCTTCTTCTTCATCTTGCTCAGCTTGTTCAAGATCTTGAGTGAAATCTTTGAAGAAGCTATCGAGGACCGATTTCCAGTTGGCGGAACCCTCAGCGATTTGGTCGAGCTTCTCTTCCATCTTAGACGTGAACTCGTAGTTCATCAGCTCATCAAAGCTACCATCAAGACGATCGGTGACGATCTCACCCATCTTCTCGGCATAGAAACGGCGCTGATCCACTTTCACATAGCCACGGTCTTGAATGGTAGAGATGATAGATGCGTACGTCGACGGACGGCCAATGCCGCGCTTTTCAAGCTCTTTAACCAGTGCCGCTTCGGTGAAACGAGCAGGCGGCTTGGTGAAGTGCTGCTTAGGATCTAAGCTCACTAGGTCAACGTGATCGCCCACTTGCACTGGCGGTAGAATTTGGTCTTCGTTCTTACCCATCGGGCGCTGAACGCGTGTCCAACCGTCAAATTTAAGAATACGACCTTTCGCTTTCAGCGTGTATTGTGCCGCTTTAACGCTAACGGTGGTGGAATCGTACTTAGCAGGGGTCATCTGACATGCGACAAACTGATTCCAAATCAAAGCATAGAGTTTGTGCGCATCCGCTTCCATGCCTTGTAAATCCTCGGCTTTCACCGCAACATCCGAAGGACGAATCGCTTCGTGCGCTTCTTGCGCCCCTTCTTTGCTGCCGTAAACATTCGGTTTGGCGGGTAAATAGGCATCACCGTATTCACTGCCAATAAAGCCACGCACACTGTCGACCGCTTCTGCACTCAAATTGGTCGAGTCGGTACGCATATAGGTGATGTAACCGGCTTCATACAACCTTTGAGCCAGCATCATGGTTTTCTTTACGCCATAGCCAAGACGGGTACTCGCCGCTTGCTGCAACGTTGAAGTAATGAAAGGGGCGGAAGGCTTACTGGATGTCGGGCGATCTTCGCGCTTGCACACTTCAAAAGCGGCGTTTTTGAGCACATCCAACGCCACTTGAGTTTGCGCTTCATTGACGGGCTTAAATGCCGTACCATTTTCTTGCGCGACTTGAAGACGAAAATCTGTCTTGTCCGCCGTTTTGGTGTTGGCATGAATGTCCCAGAACTCTTCAGGGACAAACGCTTTGATTTCACGTTCACGCTCAACCAGCAGTTTCACCGCCACTGACTGCACGCGACCAGCAGATAAGCCTCGAGCCACCTTTTTCCACAGCAGTGGTGACACCATAAAGCCCACAACGCGATCCATAAAACGGCGCGCTTGCTGTGCATTGACGCCGTCCATGCTCAACTCACCCGGTTTTTGGAATGCTTGTTGAATCGCGTTCTTGGTAATTTCGTTAAATACAACGCGTTTGTATCGCTCTTCATCGCCGCCGATGATCTCACGAAGGTGCCAAGCGATGGCTTCTCCTTCGCGGTCCAAATCGGTGGCGAGATAGACGGCGTCCGCGTCTTTAGCAAGCTTTTGCAGCTCTGCAACCACTTTCTCTTTGCCGGGTAGGATTTGGTAGTTTGCTTCCCAACCGTGGTATGGGTCGATGCCCATCTTTTTGATCAGTGCTTTCCTGTCTTTCTCTTTCTTGATTTTGGCTTTTTCTTCAGCGCTCAAACCTTTTGTCGAGATCGCCGCCGCCTTCTGGCCTGTGCTTTGACCCGCAGTTGGTAGGTCACGGACGTGACCAACACTCGACTTCACAATGAAGTCTTTACCTAAATACTTATTGATGGTCTTCGCTTTGGCTGGCGACTCCACAATAACCAGTGACTTACCCATAATCGACTCAAGTGTCCTATTTCGGCAGCGCTTTTAGCGCACGATATACTTAAAATTTTGCTTCTTTTTTTACTATTGAGCGAGATTGCAAGAAGATCAATACCTTTTTTAAAAAAGTCAATTGACTGCTCGACAATTCGACGACTCTCCCACTATGGGTAATAAAGAAGGGCGCACATACTATAGATAGACTCAGCGATGCGCTTTAGAAATCGAAACGATTTTTGCATTTGCTCACAAAAGCGTAGCCGCACTGTCCTCTTTATCCAACGTAAACACGCATTGAAATTATGGAAAAGATGCTTAGAATTCGGCTATCAATATCAAAGAGGTAACCCCATGAGCGATAAACAGACCATCTCAGAAGCGGAATTATTGATGATCGCCAATCACATCATCCAAGAACATGATGACTATATCGAAGGGATGCGAGCGACCAGCGTAGAAGAAAAAGAGGACGTATTGGTATTCAAAGGTGACTACTTTCTTGATGACAATGGCCTACCTACCCAAGAGACGACCGCCGTATTCAACATGTTTAAATACCTCGCTCATCACCTGTCTAAAGAGTTTACACTCGCAAAATAACCGAGCGATAGCCCCTCTCTAGCCCCAAAAAAAGCCAAGGACTTTTGCCTTGGCTTTAATCCATTCACCCTCGTTAGCAGCTCAGCGCCGCCAATTTTTCGAAGTAGTCTGGGAAGGTTTTAGAGGTGCACTTGGGATCATTAATCGTCACTGGCGTATCGCTCAGTGCAACCAACGAAAAGCACATGGCCATACGGTGATCATCGTAGGTATCGATCGCAGCGTGTGTCAGCGTTGCTGGCGGCGTCACGATAAGGTAATCCTCACCCTCTTCCACCTCTGCACCGACTTTACGCAGCTCCGTTGCCATCGCCGATAGGCGATCTGTCTCTTTCACGCGCCAGTTATAAACATTGCGTATCGCGGTTGTCCCTTTTGCAAACAGCGCGGTGGTGGCGATGGTCATCGCCGCATCGGGAATATGGTTGAAATCCATATCTACCGCTTTAAGCTCGCCCACGCGTGATATGACGTAGTCATCCCCCCACTCAATCTGAGCGCCCATTTTTTCAAGAGCATCAGCAAATTGAATATCGCCCTGGATACTGTTTTTGCCAATGCCGGTGACTTTGATCTCTCCGCCTTTAATCGCGGCGGCAGCCAAGAAGTAAGACGCGGAAGAGGCATCACCTTCAACCAGAAAATCACCCGGGGCGAGATAAGATTGGCCACTCTGGATCACAAATTCTTGGTAGTCGCGGTTCTCTACTTCAACACCAAACTGCTTCATGATGTGCAGAGTGATATCGATGTAAGGCTTTGAGACTAACTCACCAATGATTTTGATCGCCACATCCCCTTTCGCCAGCGGTGCTGCCATAAGGAATGCGGTCAAAAACTGACTCGAGATGGAGCCGTCAATTTCAACGGTACCACCAGAAAGCCCCGTGCCTTGAATTTTCAGCGGTGGATAGTTAGGTTTTTCCAGATAGGTGATCTCCGCACCAGCTTGACGTAGCGCATCCACTAAGTGACCAATCGGGCGCTCTTTCATGCGCGGCTCGCCAGTCAGCACATAATCGCCAGTGCCAAGACAGAGCGCCGCAGCCAATGGGCGCATCGCCGTGCCGGCATTGCCCAAAAAGAGCTCAAGTGCGCCCTCGCTATGAAATGCGTGACCGAGACCTTCCACCTCACAGGCGGTTTTATCGTCCGATAAGGTGTAGCTGACGCCAAGTTGCGTCAGTGCATTGAGCATATGGCGAATATCGTCGCTATGGAGTAAGTTTGTCAGGCGTGTTGTCCCTTTTGCTAGCGCAGCAAGCAGCAGCGCACGATTTGAGACACTTTTTGAACCAGGTAAGTTGACCTCACCATTGACTTTATTGATCGGTTGTAACGTAAGGCTTTCCATTCAGTGAGTTGTTCCTTTATCACCCTCATTCCTATTGAGGGCAATGAAAAATTCTTCGTACTGGCAGACTAACTAAAATCCCCGGTTAAAACCAGAGCTAAGTCACGTACAAATACGATTGAGTGCCTGTGCGACTCCATCAATAGGTCTTATCCACCCGAACGCCGTTGTCAAAATACAAAATCCTGACTTTATCTCCGCGACTAAATAGCATGTTGGGGTCCACATCTTGAATCACATCCACCAAGTGGCCGCTGTCGGTTTCAATCAACAGCTCAACCAATTTGTACTCCACTTTATAGATTTGATTGGCACGATGCCTTGCCACACTGGCTCCCGCGACGGCGCCTACCGCCGTTGCCACCTCTCTCCCGGTACCATCACCAAACTGATTGCCAACCACACCACCAATGACGGCACCTAACAAGGTTTCCCAGCCATTCGCGTGCGACTGAACGGTTTCTTCTTGACTGATGTAGCGCACGGTATCCACTGCGCCAAACACCACTTCGTTCACAGGTCTGGCAACATTTCTCTGATAAGCAGCATTGGCAAACAGAGGAAAAATCAATAAGATCCAAGTCCACTTTTTCATCTCACGTCCTCTTCGATTATGACGATATATTTGACTGAGTTAGACCCCCAAACGCTGAGCTTTCCGTCTCCATTTGAGGCGTTAGAAGAGCCCAACGGCCTACTCGCCTTTGGCGGCGATCTCTCACCAGAGCGCGTTGAACTGGCTTATCAGCACGGCATCTTCCCCTGGTTTGGGCCAGGTGAACCCATCTTGTGGTGGAGCCCAGCACCGAGGGCGGTCTTTTATCCTAAGACCTTTGCCCCGGCAAAAAGTCTCAAGAAGTTTCAAAAAAAACAGCGTTACTCTGTGAGTATAAACAAGGCGACCGCACAAGTGATCGACTATTGCGCCAGTGTTCGCCCTGCCGATGAGACATGGTTGAACGAAGAGATGCGTGACACGTATAAAAGGTTGGCCAAGAAAGGGCGCGTCCATTCGGTCGAAGTGTGGCAAGACGAGACCTTGATTGGCGGTCTCTATGGCGTCAGCGTTGGCCAACTGTTTTGTGGTGAGTCGATGTTTAGCCTCAAACCCAACGCCTCCAAAGTGGCGCTTTGGTATTTTTGTCGCCACTTTGCCCGTCATGATGGCCAGCTCATTGACTGCCAGGTGATGAATCCGCACCTTGACTCATTGGGCGCAGAGGAGATAGAAAGAGAGGACTTTATGCAACAACTGCTATTATTAAAAGCACAAAGCGTCAAACTAGGCTGTTTTGCTCAGCAAACCTTAGCCGATGAATAGAGAACGTGAATGAGCTCTGATTTACAGCAGATTCGAATTGGATTAACCGACAGTCACCCATGCAGTTACCTCAAGGAGAGGCAAGAGCGCGTGGCGGTTGCACTCGACCCTAAAATGCACAGCGCTTCTAGTTACGAAGTGCTGCTGGCCAATGGGTTTCGCCGTAGCGGCGACACCATCTACAAACCGCACTGTGACCATTGCCAATCTTGTCAGGCGCTGCGAGTATCACTGCCCGACTTCGTACCAAGCAAGAGTCAAAAGCGTCTCTTGGCCAAATCACGCCACCTGACTTGGCAACTCAAAGAGACCTTAGATGAGGATTGGTTTGATCTCTACTCACGCTACATCATCGCTCGTCACCACCAAGGCAGTATGTATCCGCCAAAGAAAAACGAGTTTGCTCAATTTTCACGTTGCAACTGGCTCAACACCCAATATTTACACCTCTATGATGGCGAGCGTTTAATTGCGGTCGCGGTCACCGATATTCTCTCCAATAGTGCCAGTGCGTTTTATACCTTCTTCGACCCAGACATCGATTTATCCTTAGGCACCTTAGCGGTCTTGCTGCAAATCACCTATTGTCAGAACGCTGGAAAACAGTGGCTCTATCTTGGCTATCAAATCGATGAATGCCCGGCTATGAACTATAAAGTCCGATTTGCGCGTCATCAAAGGCTAGTAAATCAGCGTTGGCAAGGGTAGAATACGCCCCAACTTTACTTAATTCATTTTTATCGGCCTTTCTCGCCGCTGAAAATCGCCCATTTTTTTAAAAGAGGATTAAATGGCTAAAGAAGACGTAATTGAGATGCAAGGCACGGTCCTTGATACTCTACCAAACACAATGTTCCGTGTTGAACTAGAAAACGGCCACGTCGTGACTGCTCACATCTCTGGTAAAATGCGTAAGAACTACATCCGTATTCTTACTGGTGACAAAGTAACTGTAGAGATGACTCCATACGATCTATCAAAAGGTCGCATCGTCTTCCGTGCTCGTTAATCTTTGATTATCAGACAGCAACAAAAAAGCGGAGCTAGGCTCCGCTTTTTTGTTGGTGAATCACTGAAAAACTTTATTTACCCAGCGCTTCTTTGTAGTGCTCACGACACACCGACACGTATTTGTCGTTGCCCCCGATGGCCACCTGATCACCGTGAGCGATGGCGTTGCCCTCTTCATCGGTGCGAATCACCATGTTAGCTTTTCTTCCACAGTGACAAATCGTTTTCAGTTCAATCAGCTTATCTGCCCAAGAAAGTAAATACTTACTTCCTTCAAACAGCTCACCAAGAAAATCGGTTCTTAGACCATAACAGAGCACAGGGATATGCAGTTTATCCACCACTTCGGTCAACTGGTAAACTTGCTCTTTAGTGAGAAACTGACATTCATCGACCAAGATACAGTGACGCTTTTGGTGTTCGTTCAGCGCTTTGATCTCTGCAAAGAGATCCGTCTCAGCGCGAAACAGCTGCGCGTCAGATTGCAAGCCGATACGAGAGCTGACTTTACCGATGCCGTAACGGTCATCTAACGCTGCGGTAAAAATCACCGGCGTCATACCACGTTCTTGATAGTTAAAAGACGATTGAAGTAGTGTGGTGGATTTCCCTGCATTCATCGCAGAGTAGTAGAAGTACATCTGAGCCACGAAAGGTTACCTGTAGCAAAAGTGGCAACATGAGCGTACTCAATGCGGCCGATTAAAATGACAAAAAGGGCTGAAAAGTCAGCCCTTAAGTTAAAATTATTTACGACGCCAGGTGGTCCCTTCTGGGCCATCTTCCAAAACGATA
This sequence comes from Vibrio sp. R11-SG3-ISO3-SZ, assembly GCF_059834345.1. NCBI lineage: Bacteria > Pseudomonadati > Pseudomonadota > Gammaproteobacteria > Vibrionales > Vibrionaceae > Vibrio > Vibrio sp. R11-SG3-ISO3-SZ. The sequence continues at coordinate 14,461 of NZ_JCBDGX010000150.1, read as the reverse complement.
CCCATCTCGGTCAGTTTGTCTCGCGCCATGTCCGCGTTTGCCCAATCTTTAGCGGCGCGACTGTCGTTACGCAGTTTGATAAGCGCTTCAATCTCGGCCACTTCGTCGTCATTGCCCGCGTCGCCTTTTAGGAAAGCTTCGGGATCTTGACCAAGAATGCCGATGATGTCTGCCAATTCGCGCATCAGGACACCTAAACCGTTCGCGGCATTGATGTCTTCACTCTTCAAACGATTGATGTCACGCGCCATATCAAAGAGCACTGAATAGGCTTCCGGCGTATTGAAATCGTCGTTCATCGCTTCGGTAAAGCGAGTGATGTACTGCTGCCCGCCCGATGCGGAGGCAGACAGATCCAAGCCACGTAGCGCTGTGTACAAACGCTCTAGCGACGCACGCGCTTGGTTAAGGTTCTCTTCGCTGTAGTTCAACTGACTGCGGTAGTGACCCGACATTAAGAAGTAACGCACGGTTTCTGCATCGTAATGACCTAACACATCACGGATAGTAAAGAAGTTACCCAGCGACTTGGACATTTTTTCTTTGTCGACCATGACCATGCCACTGTGCATCCAGGTGTTCACGTATTGTGTCCCGTGTGCGCAGCAAGATTGTGCGATTTCATTTTCATGGTGTGGGAACTGCAGATCGGAACCACCACCGTGAATATCAAAGTGATTGCCCAAGATCGACGAGTTCATTGCCGAACACTCAATGTGCCAGCCAGGACGGCCCGGGCCCCATGGTGACTCCCACGTTGGCTCACCCGGCTTCGACATTTTCCACAACACGAAATCAAGCGGGCTGCGTTTTGCGCTTTCCACATCAACGCGCGCACCAGCTTGCAGCTGATCCAAATCCTGTTTTGACAACTTACCGTATTCGTCAAATTTGCCCACTTCAAACATCACGTCGCCATTCTCGGCCACATAGGCAAAACCACGCTCGATCAGTTTTTCAACCAAGGCGATGATTTCAGGGATAAATTGAGTCGCGCGAGGTTCAACATCTGGGCGCTTCATATTCAAAGCATCAAAGTCAGCGTACATCTCACCGATAAGACGTTCTGTCAGCGCATCACAGCTCTCACCGTTTTCATTTGCACGTTTGATGATTTTGTCATCAATGTCAGTAATGTTGCGCACGAACGTGAGATCGTAGCCTAGGTAGCGTAGGTAACGTGAGACCACATCAAAAGACACAAACGTACGGCCATGACCAATATGACAGAGATCGTAGATGGTGACGCCACAGACATACATGCCGACTTTGCCAGCGGTGATGGGTTTGAATTCCTCTTTCTGTCTTGTGAGTGTGTTATATATCTTTAACATGATCTCTATCTAATAAATGAGTGAAACAAAATAGTGGAGCAGTATATCAAGTCCTGCTTGGCGAAGTCATCCCTAACTCGGCGAAAAACCGACTATCCTTGTGACAAAGGGCCAGTACGTGAACAACACGACTGACTTTGGACGTAGGAAAGTCGTAAAACTTACGTTAGAATCTTGCCTTCACATAGAAAATCGACCGAAAGGACATAATCATGATCACCCTTCACACTAATTTTGGTGACATCAAAATTCAGCTAAACGAAGAGAAAGCACCGGAAACCAGCGCAAACTTCCTTCAATACTGCCGCGACGGTTTCTACGATAACACGCTATTTCACCGCGTTATCGACGGTTTCATGATTCAAGGCGGTGGCATGGAGTCTGGTCTTCGCGAAAAGGCTACTCGTGCTCCTATCAAAAATGAAGCAAACAACGGCCTAAGCAACAAAGTGGGTACATTAGCAATGGCACGTACCATGGAGCCGCACTCTGCAAGCTCTCAGTTCTTCATCAACGTAAACAACAACACCTTCCTAGACTTCCGCAGTGAAAGTCTTGACGGTTGGGGTTACTGTGTCTTCGCTGAAGTCGTTGAAGGTATGGACGTTGTTAACCAGATCAAAGGTGTCAGCACAGGTTCTTACGGCATGCACCAAGACGTACCGCTTGAAGATGTTGTGATCACTGGCACAACGATCGAAGAGTAATCTATCCAGAGAGGAGCTGCCTAATGCAGCTCTTTTTTCCTATATTGGGCGCTTTTACCCTAAACCTGTGATTGTTTTGCCCTACCCTTTCTGCCCACTGGGCTCGCCTGAATTCTGATTGCTTTATGACCACTCTGTTTATTTCCGATCTGCATCTCTCCCCTTCAACGCACGAGATCACCGCGTGTTTTATTCGCTTTATGCGCGAAGAAGCCAGCCAAGCCGACGCCTTATATGTCTTGGGTGATTTGTTCGAATTTTGGGTGGGAGATGACGATAAGTCTAAATTCGCGCAAACTATTCGTGACGAGTTTCGCCGCTTAACACGCTCTGGTGTGCCTTGCTATTTTACTCAGGGGAATCGTGATTTTTTGGTCGGTAAGCGCTTTGCAAAGCAAACCGGAGTCACCTTACTCGGGGATGAGACCGTCATTGATTTGTATGGTCAGCCCACCGTGATTCTGCACGGTGATACGCTGTGCACTGACGATGTCAGCTATCTTGAGTACCGAAAAAAAGTTCATCAGCCTTGGCTACAATGGGTGTTCAATCGTATCCCGATGTTCATCAAGCAGAAGATCGTCGCCAAGGTACAAACAGACATCAGTGCAGATAAGCAGACCAAATCCCTTGAGATCATGGATGTCAATCAGCAAGAAGTGGAGAGCGTGATGAATAAACACCATGTTGAGCTCATGATTCATGGCCACACTCATCGCCCGAATATTCACCGTTTTATCAGTAACGGAAAAACCCTGCATCGCGTCGTATTAGGGGATTGGTACACACAAGGATCGGTCTTAGTGGTTGATAAAACAGGATACGACCTACAAAATCGTGCATTCCTATCAACAAATTGACAAATAAGTACCAGATTTTTCAATAAATTGTGCCTATACTTAATTTCAATGTTCGGTAACACGTTGAAATTAGACTGCTACTTTGAAAACCTCATACATTGCACGCCAACCTATCTTAGATCGGCACAAACATACTATTGGCTATGAGCTGCTGTTTCGTGATGGCCCTAAAAACACGTTTCCAGAAATCGACCCTGAGCTGGCAACGAGTCGTTTGCTGTCTGATCATTTTATGTCCACCCACTACTCGACATTGGGTGACAAAGTTGGCTTTGTGAATTTCCCTTATCAAAGCTTGATCAATCGCGTGCCGACTCTATTTCCGTCGGCGAGCCTAGTGGTTGAAATTTTGGAAGACTGCCTGCCGACGCCCGAGCTACTCGAGGCGGTCAAAGAGATATATAAACTCGGCTATAAAATTGCGCTGGATGATTTTGTGCCTTCCCCTGAATGGAAAGCCTTTTTGCCGTATGTCTCGATCATCAAATTTGATATCCGTGTCGTCCCGATTGAAAAAGCGCGACTGTTCATTCGCAAGTTACAAGGCAGCAAAATCCAGTTTTTAGCCGAGAAAGTCGAGACGTATGAGGAGTTTAGTCACGCGCTTGAAGCCGGTTTTGACTATTTCCAAGGTTACTTTTTTAGTAAACCCGAGATCTTGCAGCGCAAATCGATCGAACCTTCCTTCATGACCATAGTGCAACTGCTCAGTGAGATTGCAAAATCCGACATCGATTATCAGCGGATTGAAACCTTGGTGAGTAAAGACGTCTCGCTCTCGTATAAATTGCTCACGCACGTCAACTCGTCTTCGATTGTCAGCACCAAGATTCAGTCATTTAAACAAGCGCTGATTTACCTGGGTGAAGATAGATTGCGTAAATTTGTCTCCTTGGTGGCGCTCGCCTCCTCCCAAGACTCCAAACCCGAGTACCTTTACGGGTTGTCCATTCAGCGCGCACGCTACTGCGAATTAGTCGCGGCGAAGCTCGAGGAGAAGCTCGCCTCTGGCCAAGCGTTTCTTACGGGTATGTTTTCGCTGCTCGACAGTTTACTCGACAGACCGTTAGAACAAATCGTGGCGGAAATCCCCATTGATGAAGCCGTCAAGCATGCACTCACTGATGGTGAAGGGACGCTTGGGGTGTTGCTCAAGCTTGTCATCGCCTATGAACACGCACAATGGGACGAAGCCGCTGAACTCTGTCAACAGCTCGGCCTTGAGAAAGAAGTCGTTAGTGAATGCTACGATGAATCGGTACAATGGACGGCAGATTTACTGTCTAATTAACCCTGATTGTCCCTGATATAAGTAAAAAGCGGAGATTGGATGTCTTTATGTCCTTGTGAAAGTCAGCAGACTTATGAGTCTTGCTGCCTGCCGATTCATCAACATCATCAGAATGCCCATACACCAGAGCAACTCATGCGCGCTCGCTACAGCGCCCATGTCAAAGGTCTGGTTGATTTTGTTGTCGCCACCTATCACCCTTCGTGCGAAGCGGAGAAAGAACGCGATGCCATCGCAGATTCAATCGCGAGCGACTGGTGCGGCCTTGAAGTGGTATCCACCGCGCCTGGCGAGCATCATGATGAGGGTTTCGTCACCTTCAAGGCGTATTTCTCTGCCGAGCAAGGTCGCTCAACACAGACCTTATGCCTTGAAGAGCGATCTCGATTTGTCCGTGAAAATAGCTTGTGGTACTACATCGATGGAGAATTCCCACAAGCGAATCAGGCCAAGGTTGGTCGCAACGATCCTTGCCCATGTCAAAGCGGGAAGAAATTTAAAAAATGCTGCGGATAACGAATAAAATCAGAGACTAAGATTTATTCGGGTTCACTCGCAAAATGTCGTCTTGTTCTGCTTGAAACTGTTTTTTTAGCTCAGATTTTGACTTAAAACTGATCTCACCACCCTGCGCAACTGTCATATGTTGCGCTTCTACATTATGCTTAGACTGATACAACATCACAGCTTGCATGCAAGAATCTCGCTGCTGCTGCGAAAGTGGTGTACCCTCAGGCCACTTACCCGTCTCAACTGCATAGAGGAGACGCTCGTAAGCTTCTGGTGTAATTGAATTAATCAACTGCTCTGCGTCCATGACGTATCCTTTGGTTTCTGTTGTTTTTTGTTAAGGCCCTGACATTAACCGCCTCAATGAAGGCGTCAAGATAACGGCTAAGAATAAGTGTAACGGATCACAAGCAAACTTCGTATGAATCGACTTATCACACTGGTATTGATAGGGCTAGCGGCCACACTCACGGGCTGCTTTGAAGTTCGAAAAAATACCGACCAACTGTGTAAAGACACACCGGAACTTCGTTGCGAACGCCTGAATATGGATGATGGCCAATGTCGCGTTCCTCGTACCGATCTCATTTGGCACCGCTTTGAAGTCTTTAAGGACCCAACAGACCAAAATCTCATCAAAGAATACAATTTGCTGTCAGAGTATAAAAAGTGTCTAGAGCTAGCCTCTCAGATCCAACCCATTGATCAATCCAACCTGAAACAGCGGCGTTTTGAAGCACTGGTCAACTCAGGTAAGGATCTCGAAGCGCTAGTGAAAAAGCTCTCTGAATCCACCAGCCCACAAGCCCTCTACTTTCTCTGGAGTCGCACTGGGAGTGATTCTGCCCGCCGCGCCTTTCTTCAAATGGAAGGGTCACCTCAGCTTGAAAGCGCAGAAATGCAATATGCATTAGCCACGTTTTATACGGGTCGTGACCAAGAAAAAACCATCGCATTGCTTAAGCACGCGTTGGAGCTGACCAAGCGCTCGCCTGTCAACGTTGAAATATTGAAATCACTTGCCAGTATTCACTATCAAACCCATCAACGCGAACAAGCGTACGTTTGGGCGATGGTAGCGAAAGCCTTTGATGTGCCGATCGCTTCCGAGAAGGAGCTGCAATTGCTGTACGGTTTTGATAAGGACAAATATCGTCAGTTGGATGCGTTTGCAGACGATATTGAAGATGCGATTCGGGCCGGGAAATTTCAGCGCCAACAACTCGAAGGGCTTGATTAGCCTTAGGTTTTTAGTGGTTACTCACTTTGAATTGAATGGGTTCAATTTGAAAGTGAGTAACAACACACACAGCGTTTAACGCTGCCTTGCCATCAATTGTTGAAAACTAACGACACCGAGTTAACACAGAAACGCTCACCGGTGGTTTGTGGTCCATCTTCAAATACATGACCTAAATGGCTATCACAACGTGCACAGCGAATCTCTGTCCGCACCATTCCGTGGCTCAGATCCTCTAAGTAACGAATCGCATCGTCATTGATCGGCGCATCGAAACTTGGCCAGCCACAACCGGAATCGTATTTGTTATCTGAACGAAACAGCGGAGCGTCACAACAGGTACACGCGTAGATTCCCGTCTCTTTATTGTGCAGCAATTTACCGGAGAATGGTGCCTCAGTGCCCTGCTGTCTGCATACTCGATACTCTTCATCCGATAGCTTCTCACGCCAGTATTCATCAGGCTTGGTGACTTTTTCGCTATGTTGTTTCACTGACTTATTCTCCACATTCTCATTTTTATTTGTGACTTTTTTGTTGAAAAACTTGCGCAGTTTAACCTTTGTAGCACATACTTTGAAACCATAACAGAATGGCTAAACTTTAAGCAGCAGTTCAAGTCTTCAACGCATTTTACATCAACTGGTTAGGTATAAACTCCACTATCCGTTCAAAAAACAACCACTCGCGTTTAATTGTGAAAAAAAGCGACACTTTTTTTTGACATTAAACAAGTTAAGTCCGATTATCGGTTGCAGATTTTGACTGGGTTTTGTAATTTTACTACCAGTTATCTTTAATCAGAAATTAAGTTGTGGAGCAACTATAATGACTATCAAAGTAGGTATTAACGGTTTTGGCCGTATCGGTCGTTTCGTATTCCGTGCAGCGCAAGAGCGCAACGACATCGAAGTTGTAGGTATTAACGACCTTATCGATGTAGATTACATGGCATACATGCTGAAGTACGACTCAACTCACGGCCGTTTCAACGGTACTGTTGAAGTTGAAGGCGGTAACCTAATCGTTAACGGCAAAACTGTACGTGTAACTGCAGAGCGCAACCCAGAAGACCTAAAATGGGACGAAATCGGTGTTGACGTTGTTGCTGAAGCAACAGGTCTTTTCCTAACTGACGAGACTGCACGTAAGCACATCACTGCTGGCGCGAAGAAAGTTGTACTAACTGGTCCTTCTAAAGACGCAACTCCAATGTTCGTTAACGGCGTAAACTTCGACACTTACGCTGGTCAAGACATCGTTTCTAACGCTTCTTGTACGACTAACTGTCTAGCACCTATCGCTAAAGTTCTTAACGACAAGTTCGGTATCGAATCTGGTCTTATGACTACAGTTCACGCAACAACTGCAACTCAAAAAACTGTTGACGGTCCTTCTGCTAAAGACTGGCGCGGTGGCCGTGGTGCTTCTCAAAACATCATCCCATCATCAACTGGTGCTGCTAAAGCTGTAGGCGTTGTACTTCCAGAAGTAAACGGCAAACTAACTGGTATGGCTTTCCGCGTACCAACAGCTAACGTTTCTGTTGTTGACCTAACTGTTAACCTAGTAAACGGTGCTTCTTACGAAGACATCTGTAAAGCGATGAAAGAAGCGTCTGAAGGCGAACTAAAAGGCGTTCTAGGCTACACTGAAGACCAAGTAGTTTCTCAAGACTTCATCGGCGAAGTTTGCACTTCAGTATTCGATGCTAAAGCAGGTATCGCGCTAACTGACAAATTCGTTAAAGTTGTATCTTGGTACGACAACGAAATCGGTTACTCAAACAAAGTTCTAGACCTAATCGCTCACATCTCTAAGTAATCATCACTTTGAGATAAGCGTTTAGCGCAGAATTTTATAAAAGGCGGCTCTTGAGTCGCCTTTTTTGTATCTGAAATTTGAGAGCTCATTAATGGCGACACGCCTGCTCTCTATGGCACAGGAAACTTACATGGACTTATTAACGCTCCCTGCCCTGACTGTCTTGTCTGACAGTGTCACGATTGTCGAAGTCGACCAAGTAAAGGTGATTCGTATCATCCATGACAAAGCCAGCGCCGGTATTGCCCTGCATGGTGGTCATGTCATTTCATTCAAACCTCAAGGCCAAGAAGATCTCATTTGGATGAGTGAGCAAGCGGTCTTTGATGGTAAGGCCGCTCTGCGCGGTGGCATCCCGGTCTGCTGGCCATGGTTTGGACGCATTGCGGCCCCAGCACACGGCTTTGCTCGTACGAGCGAATGGGAATTGGTCGAGCATCGAGAAAATGAAAACGGTGTCATCGTTGAGCTGGCCCTTTTCTCAAGTGAAGAGACCCACGACATCTGGCCATATATGTTTGAGGCCCGACTTTTGATTGAGATTGGCGAAACACTGAGCGTCACCCTCAAGGTTATCAATATTGATGATCAAGCATGGACCTTCTCCGGTGCGCTGCATACCTACCTCAACGTAGGTGATATTACCCAAGTCCAGACAACAGGTATGGGCGCAGCGTACATCGATAGCCTTCAAGACGGGAAAGTATGCCAAGGCGGTGACGTGTTACAGTTGACCGACACCATCGATCGCGTCTATACCAAGCCTGAGCCCCAAATCAATGTGGAAGACCCAGTCTTTCATCGCACACTTACCGTTGAGAACCAAGGCCACAATTCCGCTGTCCTTTGGAACCCTTGGCAGCAAGGCGCGGCGGCGATGGCCGACATGCAAGACAGCGGCTATCAGCACTTTTTGTGTGTCGAGTCGACCCTGCATGCGACCTCTCTAGACACCGGTAAACGTCTTGAGCCAGGTGAGACTCACCAACTGGTCACCGTACTCTCCAGCGCGAATAAATAGCGCCTTTACGTGACATCGTTGAGGGTAGAGCGGCGCTCTACCCTATTTCTGGGATTCGCTCGTCTAAGCTGATAAGATACAGCCCCCGAAATCGCCCAGAGCTCGATATGTCTTACTCCTGTCCTTTATGTCATCTGCCTTTATCGCAAGAAAAACAGCGCTACTCGTGTGAAAACCGTCACTCATTCGACGTAGCAAAAGAGGGCTACGTCAACCTGATGCCTGTGCATCACAAACGTTCAAAAGATCCTGGCGACAATAAAGAGATGATGCAAGCTCGGCGCCGATTTTTGGAAAAAACCTACTACCAACCCCTGCGACAACGCATTGCCGACTTATGCGCCGAAGCCTTAGTCGGTAGTGATCACCAGTTGCTTGATATCGGCTGCGGCGAAGGCTACTACACGACCCAAGTAGCACATCGGTTAATCGAACAACACGCAGCAGCAAACACATACGGTTTGGACATTTCCAAAATCGCCATCCGCTATGCCGCGAAACGTTACCAAAACTGCCTTTTCAGTGTTGCTTCAATCCACCGCCTACCCTTTGCCGACCACTCACTCGATGGCGTGTTACGCATCTACGCGCCGTGCAAAGCGCAAGAGTTGCAACGCTGCGTGCGAGACAATGGCGTGGTCATCACAGTCACGCCAGCAGGACGTCATCTTTACCAGTTGCGAGAGCGAATTTATGACGATGTACGACTGCACAGCGAAGAAGCCGAATCGATTGAAGGCTTCGACCTTGAGCGGGAAGAAAAGCTCAGCTACCTCCTCCCCCTCGCCGATGGTGATGCGTTCGACCTATTGCAAATGACCCCATTTGCTTGGAAAGCCAGCGATTCTTTGCGTGACGAACTGAAAAACTCCACTATGTTTGAATGTGAGGCAGATTTTATGATTCGCATCTATCGTAAGCAGGCGTTACCCGGCACAAACTAGATAACAATTCTCATTTGCATTGTAAATGTCCCGAGCCTCCTTTAGTATGCGAGCAGACCATTAGGAGGCCACGGTTTATGCTGATCCGTTTTATATTGACCCGTTTTGTTTGTTTTAGTGCTTGTATGACTCTGACCGCCTGTTCATACAGCGCAGCGTCACTCTCTCCATCCACTCGTTCAAACTCAGTGACCTCTGATCCAAGCGCTGCTACCCCTATCGTTAGTTTTTATGACTATCAACTATACGACCCATCGGGAAAAGCCCTGTCACTCAATGCACTACCTGAAACCTTCACTCAGGCAGAAGTTATTTTGATTGGTGAATGGCATACTCATTCCGCTATCCATCGCTTTCAAGCCGATTTTATTAAGGCAATAGCGAGCCAAGGCCGAGACACCGCCTTGTCGATGGAGCAGTTTTCAAGAGACGCCCAACCCCATCTCAACGCCTACCTTAACGGTGAGATTGGAGAGCAAACACTGATCACATCGGGTAACGCTTGGCCTAACTATGAAAGTGACTATCGACCATTAGTCGAGCTAGCAAAAACGTTTAACTGGCCTGTCATTGCCGCCAACGCACCTAAATCAACGGTACGTTGTGTGGGTCGTGTCGGTTTACGCTACCTTGATCGCCTATCCGACGATGAGCGCCGCCTCGTGGCCGCTAAGATCAACACCGAGGACTCCGCATACAAACGCAAATTTATGGCCTCAATGCATCATGGCGAGCCCGCCCAAACCGAAAAACAGTACGCTGCTCAAATGACGTGGGATGAAACCATGGCGGAAAGCATCGTCCAATACCTCAATGACCACCCAGGCCACCAAGTCATTCATGTCGCAGGGAAGTTTCATACCGAACAAGGGCTAGGAACCAAAGCGTCTATTTTGGCGCGCAACCCCAACCTCTCTGTCGTGGTTATTACACCTATGTCTGATATCGCATCTATCATCGATGCCGCCAGCGAGCCTCAGCCTCTCAACACGGATTACCCATTGCACGTCTTAGCCCCACCTGTGCGCTTCGTCAAAATGGAAAATCAAATGGCGGCGTTTCATAAAATGTCGACCCGTCATGGGAGCAACAAGTGTCAGCCGACTGAAGCCCCCTAATCGACCTTAGCTGAACGCCTGCACTCGCGACCGATAAATAGGCATGATTTGTGCTTGATGGCTTTTCATACAAATAACGCATATTTTGCACAAGTTTTACACCACACTGCCGATACGTTATTTGAGGATGAAGTAAGGAGAACACTATGACCCCAGTAGGAATGGAGTCAGCGAAGCTGGCACCAACCCAGCAGGTTAAGCCTCAAGCCAACACCTCGGTTGCAGATAAAGGCGCTGCACCTTTAAAAGTTGAGCAAAACACGGTAACCCTTTCAGAGGAAGGGAAAGCACTGCTTGCCGCATTGCAAGAAATTGAGAAAGAGAGCCAAGCCAACAAAGCGGAAAAAACCGTCGGTGACAAAGTAGAGTCTTTCGCCCACGGTGCGCTAGGCATGGATCATCCAGATAAGATCAAAGAAGAGGAAGACGGCTCTTACTCTGCGGGGCAATATCTTTCCGCGGCGGCAACCGTTGGCGGCATTTTGCTGGCCCTAATCTAACATTGAGCGCTCAACGGTTCTCAATTGGTAAGGGATCAAGCCTTTGATTCGAGACGACAAAAATCTCAATTTGTTGTCGACCTTGCTGTGGCTTCATAATCATTTCGCATTGCAGAGATTAGGCATCCCCGATTGGGCATCCCGGTTTCTTAGCCATTGCGCCACTCCTTCCTAGTTTTAAAGCTCACTTCGGTGAGCTTTTTTATTGTCCTCGCTACTTTCATAAAAATCTTTTATCGAACTTCCCCCTTGAAGTTGCCATGAGAGACCCTATTTTTTCATCGAGCGCGAAGGAATCGCTCATATTGTGTCTTTTATTTTTTGTCCTAAGTAGGAGGCAAATCCAATGAATATTCGTCCTTTAAATGACAAGCTGATTGTTGAAAGACAAGAAGTGGAAAACAAATCTGAAGGGGGAATCGTACTAACTTCTCAATCGGTGAAAAAATCCACGCGCGGGAAAGTCATCGCAGTGGGTTTAGGCAAACGTCTTGATAATGGTGACCGCGCGTCAATGGACGTCAAAGTCGGTGATCACGTCATTTTCAATGATGGATACGGCGTGAAAACAGAAAAGATTGATGGCAAAGAGTATCTGATTCTCAGTGAGTCAGATGTGTTGGCTATCGTCGAATAATCTCGTTCTGTCATCTTTTTGAGGAGAAAATCATGGCTGCAAAAGACGTACTATTTGCAAACGAATCACGTCAAAAAATGCTCACTGGTGTCAATGTCTTAGCCAATGCGGTCAGAGTGACGCTTGGCCCTAAAGGACGCAATGTTGTTTTAGATCAGTCTTACGGTGCCCCTACCATCACCAAAGATGGGGTGTCTGTCGCCAAAGCCATTGAGCTAAAAGATAAATTCGAAAACATGGGTGCTCAAATGGTCAAACAGGTAGCATCCAAAGCGAACGATGAAGCGGGCGACGGAACCACTACCGCAACGGTACTGGCGCAATCGTTCATCAATGAAGGGCTAAAAGCGGTGGCCTCGGGCATGAACCCTATGGATCTTAAACGCGGTATCGACAAAGCGACGGAAGCCGCTGTGGCTAAATTACGCGATATGGCGAAACCTTGCAGCGATCAAGAATCGATTACGCAAGTTGGTAGTATCTCGGCCAATAGCGATCGCGCTATCGGTGAGATCATTGCCCAGGCGATGGAAAAAGTCGGCCGCAACGGCGTCATCACCGTTGAAGAAGGTCAGGGCCTGATCAACGAACTCTCAGTTGTCGAAGGCATGCAATTTGACCGTGGGTATCTCTCGCCGTACTTCATCACCAATCAAGACACAGGTACCGTCGAGCTCGACAATCCGTACATCTTGCTGGTCGATAAGAAAGTGAGCAGTATTCGTGAACTGCTGCCGATTCTAGAGTCAGTCGCTAAGGCCTCTCGTTCATTGCTGATTATCGCCGAAGACATCGAAGGTGAAGCATTGGCGACACTCGTCGTCAACAACATGCGTGGTATCGTTCGCGCAACCGCTGTCAAGGCGCCAGGCTTTGGCGACAACCGCAAAGCGATGATGGAAGACATTGCGGTGCTTACCTCTGGTACGGTTATCTCTGAAGAGATTGGCTTAGAGCTTGAAAAGACCACCTTGGAGCAGCTTGGTCAGGCTAAGAAAGTGACCATCACCAAAGACGCGACGACCATTGTAGGCAGCGATGAACAGCACCATGCAATTCAAGACCGCGTGGCAAGTATTGAAGCGCAAATGGCTTCGGCAACGTCTCAATACGATAAAGAGAAACTCCAGCAACGCATTGCGAAGCTCTCTGGCGGTGTGGCAGTGATCAAGATTGGCGCTGCCACTGAAGTGGAGATGAAAGAGAAGAAAGATCGTGTGGATGATGCGCTGCATGCAACACGAGCGGCCGTTGAGGAAGGTATTGTGGCAGGTGGTGGCGTCGCGCTGACCAAGATTGCCAAAGAGCTCGCCGATCTCAAAGGTGATAACGACGATCAAAACGTCGGTATTCGTGTCGCTCTACGTGCGATGGAAGAGCCACTTCGTCAAATCGCCATTAACGCCGGAGATGAGGCGTCCGTTGTCGCCAATGCGGTGAAATCGGGCGATGCGGACTACGGCTACAACGCCGCAACCGGTGAATATGGCAATATGATTGAGATGGGTATCTTGGATCCTGCTAAGGTGACCCGTTCCGCCTTGCAATTTGCCGCGTCAGTTGCAGGTTTGATGATCACCACCGAAGCCATGATCACAGACCACGTTGAGAGTGAGGAAGCCTAACCTTCTCTCACTGGTGCTCTAGAGCGTCAGTGCACACAAGCGGGCGACGTTGCCCGCTTGTCTTCCACTTTGGATTGTGAGGTAAGAGAGATGAAATCATTGCCATCAATACATTTCTCCGTTGCGGAGTGTAGCACCCGCCCAGCCCCCGCTTCGGCTTGGCCCGTCACCACGACCTTTCCCAGTCAAACGGCCGGTCCACTTTTCTCTATTATGAATCAACTGCCAAAACCCGTGCAGTGGCTCATCATCCGCTTTGATTTAGCTCCGCCAACACGCACCGAGCAACCCGTGGTCCATTGAGACAAAAGAGGGCGGATAAGAGGTTAAAGACGAGGACTTGTTGTCAATTCAACGACAAATCATTGGCTTAATCACGCGTAGGATGATTGAGTATGTGGTCTTCCCAATTGATCACATCGATTTCGTAGACCACTTTATTTCTGACGCTTTCGCCGGCGGCGTGCATAGCCGACTTAGAGCCAGTGCGCAGCGGGTGCCATTCGGGCAGTGGCTGGCCTTCTGCCATTAAACGGTAGGCACAGGTGTGCGGTAACCAGGTGAAATCATCGATGTCATCACGAGTCAGCTTGGTGCACTCTTCATGAGACTCAAAACGATGTTCATAATCGCTGCACGAACAGGTTTTTGTGTTGAGTAAGCTACACGCCACATTGGTGTAGTAGATTTCATCCGTATCTTCATCCATGAGTTTGTGCAGGCAGCACTTGCCGCAGCCATCGCACAGAGATTCCCACTCTTGCTCCGTCATCTGCTCTAACGTTTTTGTTTGCCAAAAGGGTGCGCTCATAGACTCATCTTGGATTAGTTAAAGAAGGGGCGATTTATA
>NZ_JCBDGX010000149.1:0-4034 GCF_059834345.1 Vibrio sp. R11-SG3-ISO3-SZ | reverse complement strand
CATCGGTTTATCCACCAATTTTTGATGATGGCACTCAATCGCAGACGCGGTTCCCATGCTGTGCCCAACCAGACCCGCCACATCATCGACACTGTCGAGTACCGCTTCTAGCCCTTGAACAAAGGCGGGAATATGGCCATAGACGCCTTCGCTTTGACCATGAGCCGGGTGATCATACGCCAGAGCGGTGTAACCTCGCTTAGCAATATGCGCCATCAAAGGGTAGAACTGGCTTGCGCTGCCCGACCAACCGTGGGTCAACACCCATACCGGACCCGACCCCAAACGATAGGTTTTCAACACCCCCTCCCGACTTTGCACTTCGCCTTCAATCATCCCTTGCGGAGCGGCGTTTTTCGGTTTGGTGCGCACCGGCGTCAGCAAGAGTTTGCGCGCCGTTTTTTCTGCATGCTTAGGCGCTAAGGTGTGATGAAGCCTTGTGCCCCAGTTCACCATGCTTTTCTTTAAGCTGAATTTCGTTGATGTATTGAAATAGATCTTATCACTCATGGTCGTATCCTTATCTGTTCGTAAAAACGAACGACCGTACTATTTTAAGTTAAAAAAACCGCGTCAATCGATGACGCGTGTTGTTTATTCTGGTGGTTAAGCGCTCACTCTCCAGCGCTGCAACAGCGCTTCTACCCCAGACCAGAACAGCGCATAACTCGCCTGCTCGCCGTGGATTGAGTAAAACAGATGAGCACTCAAATAAAGCCCATACAACTCGAACGTGGCTTGTTTCGGATCGAGCTGGCTGTCGAACTCGCCACTCTCGACCCCTTTCGCTACCTGAATGCGCAAATACTCAATCCAAGTGGCGATGGTTTTCTTCAATACTTGCTGCGTCGGCGTCGGTTGTGGGCACGCCTCTTTCCACGCATCAAGGAACATACAACTGCCTTGAAACGAGTGGTTCCACCCCAGCCAATTGTCGAGCAGGCTGCGCAGTTTGCGCTCGATGTTGTCATCACCTTGCGCCCTCGCTGGCGCGATCACTCGCTCGGTAAACACGAGGTTGGCGTACTCCAGCACCGCAATTTGCAAGTTGTCTTTCGAGTTAAAATGGGCAAACAACCCACTCTTAGACATACCACACTGCTTCGCCAACTCTCCGATCGTCAGGCTCTCCAAACCATTTTCACTGGCCAATTCAAATGCCTTGCTCAGAATATTCTCTCGGGTGATTTTACCTTTACTCATCGGTGACTCACTGTGTGGACTGAACGCCTTTTTAGCACGTTCGTACTTTTTTGCCAAGTGTGAAGTCTTAGCGGAACATCGAAAACGAGGAGGAACGGTCGTTCCTGGATCGTTCGCCAAGCTTTTATCGTTTGTCATTAGGCGATAACGAATGATTGCACTACAATTTTTGTTTACATGTGAATAAGTAGAGCATGATGTTGTTACAGGGTTTAAACCTCAATATGCCTTTGGCGGAACTGATTTCTTCACTGACCGTCGCACTCGATATGACGGAGGGACAACCCCCTGAACACAGCATGCGTTGCTGCTGGATAGGCATGCATATTGGTGAGCGAATGAACCTTTCCTCATCAGAACTGCATGATCTGTATTTTACGTTGTTACTCAAAGATGCGGGCTGTAGCAGTAATGCCGCGCGTATTTGCGAGCTTTACGCCACCGATGATCTGAGGTTTAAACAGCGTTATAAAACGGTCGGCACCAGCCTGACGAGTGCCATTAACTTTGTACTTAAAAATGCAGGCTCGGGAGAGCATTGGCGCAAGCGTATTTCGACCACCATTGACATCTTAAAAAATGGTACTGATTACGCGCAAGAGTTGATCCAAACACGTTGCACAAAAGGCGCAGAAGTCGCGCGTGAACTCTTGTTCAGTGAAAACGTGGCGCAAGGTATCAAACATTTGGATGAACACTGGGACGGGTCAGGCCGTCCTGAAGGGCTGCAGCATGATCGCATTCCACTCTTTTCAAGAATTGCACTTCTCGCTCAAGTAATGGATGTGTTCCAACGTGAACATGATTTGAGCATTGCCTTTTCTGAACTGGAACGTCGCTCCGGAAACTGGCTGGACCCTAGCTTAGTGACCATCGCCAAGCAGTTGGAAGAGAACGCGGATTTTATTGAGGCGCTCAACGCCCCATCCATCGTCTCTTTTGTCCTCTCCATGTCACCCGCACAAGCAATGATCCCCTTAGACGATGATTATTTCGACCGAATCGTGACCACGTTTGGCAAGATCATCGACGCCAAGAGTCCTTTTACCTCCGGACACAGCGCCAGAGTGGCTGTTTTTAGCACCCTCATTGCCGAAGAACTCGATATTGACCAAGAGGATCGACTATGGCTGAAACGCGCCGCACTCTTGCATGATCTCGGCAAACTTGGGGTCAGCAACACCATCTTGGATAAACCAGGAAAATTGGATCACGACGAATGGGCACAAGTGCAAAACCACGCGGTGCTGACAAGAGAGATCCTTGAAAAGATATCGCCGCTCAGACACTTTGCCAAAATGGCGGCGGCCCATCACGAGAAGTTAGATGGAACAGGCTATCCCGACAAGTTGGTTGCTGAAGAAATATCGATGATGACACGGATTATTACCACGGCTGATATTTTTGACGCCATTACCGCTGAACGCCCTTATCGAGGCGCCATTCCGATTCCAAAAACATTAGAAATCATGGAAGAAAACGTCGGCACAGCCATCGATCCATTGTGCTTTAATGCGCTCAAAGCCGCATTAAAAAAACTCCCAGAGAAATACATAAAAGACATCGGGATGAGTGAACTCCCCTCGTCACCAACGCTTTAGATTTATTTGTAAAGAGTATCTTCATCACTTCGCTAACTGTGGCTATGCCGTCTGTGTGCTTCAGTTTGATAGCTTGGTTTTGGACAAAACCTTGCTAGAGTTTTTGTTTAAATTAGCAAATCACAAATTACTACAGATAATGGAAAAATAATTGTATAGATTTTATATTGCAGTTGACGAATAAACGAGGTCCTATTCCTATAGTCGTTGAAAATCAACTCAGGATTTCGTAATAAAATAATTACCTCTGAGCATATTCCTGCGGTGTACAACCAAACAATTTTTTAAAAGAAGAGAGAAAGCTGCTCACACTGCTATAACCCAACTCATGCGCAACCAAGGTTGTGTTATACCCCTGAGAAATCTTGTCCAGTGAACTCATCAAACGAAAGCGGCTACGCCATTGACGGAATGTGAGTCCCGTTTCTGCCTTAAACAACCTTTCGATAGTACGAACACTTGCCCCTACTTGATTTGCCAGCTGTTCAAGTAACAGAGATTGGTCAGGCTGATTAACAATAAGACTGATCAACCGTTGCAGGCGAGGGTCATGTCCTGATGGAATATAGAGCTCCAATGCTTCCAATGATTCAAGTTCATCAAGGGCGACCAAGCCCAAATTATGTGCTCGTTCTTTTGCGAAGGAACCTGCGCTTTCAGTAAGCTTGAGTATCACTTCTCGCAGTAACGAGCTCATTTTTAACATGATGACTTTATCAGAGTTCTGACGTACACAAAACGAAGGATCAACGTATAAATTCCGAGTCTGAGTGGCAGTTTCATTACTCACCTGATGGTAATGACCGCCAGGAATCCACACAGCATGCGTAGATGGAACGACCCAGACAGCTTTTTCACTGGTTACACGCAAAATTCCCTTAGAGCCCCAAAGAAGCTGCCCTCTGGGATGAGCATGCGGTTCGATAGCAGACTCAGCAACCATACTGCGACTATGGGCAAGCACGGGTTGAGTTGGGTCTAAGACAAAGGCAACGTCGCTGGGCGATAACATTGTCGTGTTAGGAATATGTTTTGACATCCTGTCTCGTTAAAACGTATCAAAAAAAAAGGTATTTTAGGAATAACTAAAGAATATATCTAGAGCCTGTTGATCTTTTAAGTCAACGGAACCTAATAGTTATAAAAGTTCAGGAGAAAACACATATGGTCAGCCGGCTCAATGTAAAGTCAGTCGCTGTAATTATCGCTTTGATATTTGCACTTGTGATT
>NZ_JCBDGX010000148.1:0-4191 GCF_059834345.1 Vibrio sp. R11-SG3-ISO3-SZ | reverse complement strand
TTGCAGTCTGAGGTGAAGAGTGTGCTCCTCTTTATAGGGACGTTTTGGCAGCATGATGCTGCCTTTTTGTGTCTGTTTTGTTAATGGTGTGTAAACTGACCCATTGCACTCTTTCTCTTGGGTGGATTTCCACACATTTATTATTCGATTTGGCGCTGGGAACGCATCTCTGACTCTCTCGTTTCATATAAGTATATGTTTTTGTTTGTTTTTGATCTTTCTCTCTAAGTTGGCCAGTTTATTGCTCCTTACTTGATACAACACCCAGTGATGGGGTTGCTCAATCCACAAGGAGAATAATAATGTTAAAGCCTTTGACCCTACTATCTGCCTCAATTCTTGCTGTCACCAGTTTCAACGCCGCTGCAAACTGCGATCCTGGCGAGACGGTGATCAAGTTCAGTCACGTGACCAATACCGACAAGCACCCGAAAGGGATTGCGGCGTCACTGCTTGAAAAGCGTGTCAATGAAGAGATGAATGGCAAAGTCTGTATGCAGGTCTTCCCAAACTCGACCCTTTACGATGATGACAAGGTACTTGAAGCGCTACTCAATGGTGATGTTCAACTCGCAGCCCCTTCTCTTTCAAAGTTTGAGAAATTCACCAAAAAGTACCGCATCTTCGATCTGCCGTTCTTGTTTGAAGACGTGGAAGCGGTGGATCGCTTCCAGAACTCAGAAGCGGGTGAGAAGCTGAAAAACGCGATGCAACGTCGTGGAGTTCAAGGTCTTGCATTTTGGCATAACGGCATGAAGCAGATGTCAGCGAGCCAACCACTGCTTGTCCCTGAAGATGCAAAAGGGTTGAAGTTCCGCGTACAAGCCTCTGATGTCCTTGTTGCTCAGTTTGAGCAGCTAGGGGCCAACCCACAGAAAATGTCGTTCAAAGAAGTGTACGGCGGCTTGCAAACCAAAGTGATTGATGGCCAAGAGAACACCTGGTCAAACATCTACGGTAAAAAATTCTTCGAAGTTCAAGATGGCATTACAGAAACCAACCACGGCATTCTTGATTACTTAGTCGTGACCTCAAACGATTTCTGGAATGGTTTACCTGATGATCAGCGAGACCAACTGGCGACCATCATTAAAGAGGTGACTGAAGCTCGAAACGCGGAGTCAACGAAGGTTAATCTTGCCAACAAAAACAACGTAATAGAAGCAGGTGGTGTGGTGAGAACATTAACACCAGAGCAACGACAAAAATGGGTCGATGCGCTTCAACCCGTATGGAAGAAGTTTGAAAAAGACATCGGTGCCGATCTGATTGAAGCGGCGTTGGCGTCGAACAAATAATCCCCTCTACAGATAACAATACACACCCTATACAGGCTCCTTCTAGAGGAGGAGCCTGCTGCAAAAGGGTGGAACCAAAAGTGATCACACTATGGAACAGTCAATCTTTGCCAAAATAGGACAAGTGACCGATGCGATTGAGGAAACCTTGATTGCCTTTTTCCTTGGCGCTATGACCCTGCTGACGTTCACCAACGTCGTCTTTCGTTATGTTTTTAACAGTAATATTCTTTGGGCCCTCGAACTGACCGTATTTATGTTTGCCTGGATGGTGCTGGTCGGCGCCTCTTACGGTGTCAAAAAACACTTCCACATCGGCGTTGACGTCATCATCAACATGGTATCGCCGGGCATGCGCAAAACCTACGCCTTGATGGCCGCTGGATGCTGTTTGGCCTTCTCCATTCTGCTCTTGGTCGGCTCTTGGAACTACTGGTATCCGTTTGCCACCGAGAGAGCTTGGTATGAGACGGACGATATCCCAATGCCAGAGATATTGCAGTTTTTAGCCGATTGGCTCAATGAAGGCGAGCGCTATGAAAAACTGCCGCGTTTTATCCCCTACATGGCTCTACCCATTGGCATGGCGCTAATGACGTTCCGCTTTTTGCAACTGACGCTGCAAATTGCCACCGGCAAGTTGGATCGATTGATCGCAGGTCACGAAGTGGAAGAAGAGCTGGAAGCACTGAAAGAAGAACTCAGTGAAGCGGGAGAGGCCATGGAGCCCACCAAGAAAAACGGCAAGGAGAGCTAAGCCATGGATATTTTGTTTTTGTTCGTGATGGTGATTGGCTTCATGCTGATTGGTGTGCCTATCGCAGTCTCACTCGGCCTATCGAGTATTCTCTTTTTGATGATGCACTCTGATGCTTCCCTAGCGTCGGTAGCACAAACCCTATTTAACGCCTTTGCGGGCCACTACACCTTATTAGCGATTCCGTTCTTCATCCTCGCCTCGAGCTTTATGTCTACCGGCGGTGTGGCAAAACGCATTATTCGCTTTGCGATTGCGATGGTGGGTTGGTTCCGCGGCGGCTTGGCGATGGCGTCGGTAGTCGCGTGTATGATGTTTGCGGCCTTGTCAGGTTCTTCGCCTGCGACGGTGGTTGCGATCGGTAGTATCGTGATTGCCGGTATGATCAAAAACGGCTACTCCAAAGAGTTTGCAGCTGGCGTGATTTGTAACGCGGGTACGCTCGGCATTTTGATCCCGCCATCGATTGTGATGGTGGTGTATGCGGCGGCGACCGATGTTTCGGTGGGACGTATGTTCCTTGGTGGCGTGATCCCAGGCTTGTTAGCCGGTGTGATGTTAATGATCGCCATTTACATTGCTGCGCGCGTGAAGAACTTACCGAAACAACCGTTCGTCGGTTGGGGCGAGATGCTTGCCGCTGCGAAAGACGCCAGCTGGGGCTTGTTGCTGGTGGTGATCATCCTTGGTGGTATCTACGGCGGCGTGTTCACGCCAACAGAAGCGGCGGCCGTTGCGGCGATATACTCCTTCTTTATCGCTAACTTTGTCTACAAAGACATGGGACCATTTGCCGACAAAACCAACAAGAAACCAGCATTGGTGAAAGTGTTGCAAGCGTTTGTTCATAAAGACACCAAGCACACCCTGTATGATGCCGGTAAGCTGACCATTATGCTGCTGTTCATCATCGCCAATGCGTTAATCCTTAAGCACGTATTAACCGAAGAGCGCATTCCGCAAATGATCACTGAATCCATGCTCTCGGCAGGGCTTGGGCCGATCACCTTCTTGATTGTGGTCAACTTGCTACTGCTGATTGGTGGTCAGTTTATGGAGCCATCGGGTCTGTTGATTATCGTTGCGCCGCTGGTATTCCCGATCGCCATTGCGTTGGGTATCGACCCTATTCACCTTGGCATCATGATGGTAGTGAACATGGAGATAGGGATGATCACACCACCAGTGGGGCTCAACCTCTTTGTTACTGCCGGGGTGGCGAAGATGTCGATGATGCAAGTGGTCAAAGCGGCGTTGCCGTGGGTAGCGGTGATGTTCTTGTTCTTAATCATCGTCACTTATGTGCCTTGGGTATCCACTTGGCTACCGACCACACTGATGGGGCCGGAAATCATCACCAAATAGAACCGTCTCTTGTCATGTTGTCGCCCCGGCTACGATGCCGGGGCGATGTTATTCTGGCTGGTCACTTTTGTAGACGCTCTTGTCTATCCCATACTTTTGCATTTTATCGTAGAGCGTTTTTCTTGGCACTTGCAGCAAGGTCATGGTGTCATTGATGCGTCCGGAAGTGCTGGCAAGCGCTTGTTCAATCACTGCTTTCTCAAACTCTGCCACTTGCAGGGCAAGCGGTGTTGCTTCGGCACTCGACTGGCTCGGATTGAGGTGACCAAGGTTACCAAGCAGCACAAAGCGCTCGGCGCTATTGCGCAGTTCACGCACGTTACCCGGCCAATCATGGCACATCAGTGTTTGCAGATCGGCATCGGGCAAGGCATTCGCGGCTTTGCCATATCGCGCGGCGGCAACCAGGAGAAAATGGTGGAATAGGGCAGGGATGTCCTCTTTTCGTTGGCGTAAAGGCGGTAAATCCAAGGTAACAACATTGAGTCGGTAGTAGAGATCCTCACGAAACGTCCCTCGAGCTGACGCTTGCTTTAAATCCACTTTGGTGGCGGCAATGACGCGAATATCCACCGGGATTAGGGTATTTGAGCCAACTCGTTCAATCACTCGCTCTTGCAGCACGCGCAGTAAACGAATTTGCGCCTGCATCGGCATGGATTCGATCTCATCAAGAAACAGCGTGCCACCTTGCGCGTGCTCAAACTTACCGATGCGTTTGGCCTCTGCGCCAGTAAACGCGCCTTTTTCGTGACCGTAGAGTTCACTCTC
>NZ_JCBDGX010000147.1:0-5562 GCF_059834345.1 Vibrio sp. R11-SG3-ISO3-SZ | reverse complement strand
TGCGACCCTGTATCGAATTCAGCATCGCCTGAAAGACAAACGTATTGGGCATCGCGCGGCACAAGAAAGTCAAGGCATTGACTGGGAAGGGCGCCAGCACTCAGGCTATGTCGATGCCTACAACCTTGCCAAATTGGCGTTGACCATGCTCTAGATAGCGAGATTGAGCGTGTGTCGAGATTCAATTCGATAGAGAGAAACAAACAGGGAGCCGAGGCTCCCTGTTTGCGTTGATTACGCGTAGCCAATCAACTCCGGTAACCAAAGAACGATGCTCGGGAAGGCGATCAATACCGCGATGGTAATGACATCGGCGACAAAAAATGGCGTACATCCGCGAAAGACATCTTGTACTGAGCACTCGGGGCGCACGCCAGCCACCACAAAGCAGTTCAAGCCAATCGGTGGAGTAATGAGACACAGCTCTGCCATTTTCACCACGATAATGCCAAACCAGATTGCGCAGCCAATGCCAGACACACCGAAGGCGGAGTCTGCCGCGGCGACATCCATTCCGCCGTTTAAGGCAATAATGGCAGGATAGACCACAGGTAACGTCAGCAAAAGCATGCCGATGGCGTCCATAAACATGCCAAGGACGGCGTAGGCGCAGAGGATAAGCAGCAGTGTCAACATCGGGCTTTGTTCAAGGCTGACAATCCAGTCTGAGAAGGCGCTCGGCAAATCGGCAAAGCCAAGAAAACGCACGTAAATCAACACGCCCCAAATGATGGCGAAGATCATCGCCGACAGTTTCGCGGTCTCCATCATTGAGCTTTTCAGCTCTTGCCAGCGACTGCCGTGATAGAGTGCGACAAACAGAATGGCGGTCGCGCCAAGCGCGCCTGCTTCGGTGGGCGTACCCACACCACCATAGATACAGATCATGATGATGGCGACAACAAAGAAGATCGGTGCAGCCGCAGGCAGTGACTCCATGCGCTGTTTCCAAGTGTAGCCGCGCACTGGTGGACCGAAGTTTTTGCGCGTCATCGCAAGGAAGATGACTAAGCCGCCATAGATGAGTGCCGAGACCAATCCGGGAATAAAGCCCGCCATCAGCAGCGCGCCGACATCTTGCTCAACAATGATGGCGTAAATTACCAAAATAGCCGAAGGGGGGATCAAGGAAGCGAGTGTGCCACCTGCGGCGACCACGCCTGCAGCAAAGCGCTTGTCGTATCCGAGTTTGAGCATTTCAGGGACCGCGATACGCGCAAACACTGCAGAGGTGGCTACAGACGCTCCCGACACCGCGGCAAAACCTGCGGTAGAGAAAACCGTCGCCACCCCCATGCCGCCTGGGAGCCAGCCCACCCAACGCTTCGCCGCCTCAAACAATGATTTGGTGAGACCTGCGTGATACGCGAGAAAACCGATCAGAATAAAGGTTGGGATCAATGAGAGCGCCAGCGATGACACTTTAGAGTGAGGGATGGTGCCAGCCATTTTGATCGCAACCATAAAGCCGCGCTCAAAACCCAGTTTGGCACTAAAGATCCAAACCAGACCTAAAAAACCCGCAATCGCAGCGGCAAAGGCGACGCGCACACCGAGAAGAACAAACAGGAGCATGGCTCCGGACACCCACAGACCGATTTCGATACTGTCCATGTTGCCCATCGTAGTAAATAAATCAGACAAGATAAGGCTCCTAGTTGTCGTGACCGCTGACACTTTCAGCTTCTTTTGCCGCCACTTCCGCAGCGGACTCAATCAAAGGCACGGCTACTGGCGAGTCGCCGCCTTGCCTTAGCGCACGTGCATAACCCCAGAGTTGTAAACAGAGACGCAAGGCGAGAATCGACAGCGCCGCAGTGACGACTAATTTGGCTGGCCACGTGGGGAGATTGATGTCGAGTGAGGAGTCGCCAATCGAGTAAGCGCGCCAGAAATGCAGGTAAGAGCCGTAGATCAGTACGACAGTGACCAACAGCATCAGCGCGGTCGTCAGCAGTTCAGTAAACCACAGCCATCGACCGCGAAACTGGCCGACAACAATATCCATGCGAATGTGGCCACCCATTCGCTGAGTGTAGGCAATGCCAAGAAAGGCAATAAACGCCATCGCTTGTTCCACCCAATCCACATAACCGCTGATAGGGGCACTCAACAGCCAACGGCCCAAGATGTTCACAGTGGCAAGAAAAACCAATAAAAATATGGTGATGCCACCGAGTAAGTTCAGTAGCGATTCAAAACGGAACAACCAGCGATCCACTCGACTGAGCAGAGAGTGATCTTCTCGTACGGACGCAGCAGCCGACATTTCGGCCTCCTTTTGTCTCAGACATTCATCGAATAGCGATTTACGTCATCAAAATAAAATCAAGGTGAAGCAGGAAACGTTGGGCTCAGATTGAGCCCAACGAGCTTAGTGTTCAGTTACTTTTGTGCGAATAACCCGGCGGTGAAATCAAGGACCGCTTGAGAGTCAAACTGATCTTTGTACTGCGCCACCCACTCTTGACGTACGGACTCAGAGAGCGTGTTCAACTGCTCGGTTTGTTCGGCGTTGAACGTCACCATGGTCAAACCTTGCGCTTTAACTGCGGTTTCG
The DNA here is from genome assembly GCF_059834345.1 of Vibrio sp. R11-SG3-ISO3-SZ. Classification (NCBI taxonomy): domain Bacteria; kingdom Pseudomonadati; phylum Pseudomonadota; class Gammaproteobacteria; order Vibrionales; family Vibrionaceae; genus Vibrio; species Vibrio sp. R11-SG3-ISO3-SZ. The sequence goes on along the minus strand of NZ_JCBDGX010000147.1, from coordinate 3,002 downwards.
TATTTTGCAGTGGTGTTCTGTTCGTAGTTTTGAACGTAGAAATCGAGCGCTTCGTCCACAGAACCAATCAGCGCTTCGCGGTGACTGGGTTTGAGCATCTCTAGCGCTTCGGTGTTGACCACCACCGGACAGTTAGCAGAACCTAAGTTGAGGTTGGTGGTGCCCCACGTCGCCACTTTGTAGGAGTTGGTGGCGAGATGCGCGTGCGGCGCAAATGAAGCCGCATCGATAACATTGGAGTCCATGGACTGACGAACTTCGGCAAACGGAACACCGGTTTTGATCGCGCCCAGTTTACTCAACACACCCATAATACCGCCCGGGCCGCGGACACGCAGACCGTCAAAGTCTTCCAGTGACGTTAGCGGATCGCCTTTACTGGCGATGTTGTATTGCGGCATTGGTGTAGGCATAAGGAGCGTGGCATTCCAGCGAGCGAGGTCCTTAACCACGGCCGGATGCTTGAACAGTTCCATGTAGATTTCGCTCACGCGGCCAAGCGATACATCTTGAGAGAAGGGTAATTCTGCCACCGTGATGGTGGGGTTTTTGTCAGCGTGGTAGAAGGCACAAAACTGCGCCATTTCAAACGCGCCAAAAGAGATGCCATCGAGATTTTCTCTTGCTTTTGATAAGCCACCGTAAGAAATATTGAGCTTGAACTCGCCGTTGGTTTTCGCCTCGACCAGCTCAGCCAGCTTTTCGACGTTTTCGGTAAAAGCGCGGCGTTTGCCCCACAGAGAGACGTTCCACTCGGTAGCGGCTCTGACTTCCGTTGCGACAAACCCACTTAACGCGAGGGCGGTGATTAACGTGGCGTTGAGAGTTTTCATTCTTTCATCCTTGTTGTATTGATTTGACTGGTCACCAGTCGTGTAGGGTTGAAGTGGGCGCGACAGGTTTAGCCTGCTTAACATGGCGCTCCGTTTTTTGTTGTGACCCATTGGGTATAGCAAGGGGTTTGCCAACTTGTTGTGATAATGTTAACTGTTTGCGCCCCGCCCGGTGATGAAAGGGCTGAGCGAGCCGACTTGGCGTGATGAACGGCGCAATTTAGACGCAGCAACAAGAAAATCGGCCAAAATTGGCTCATCCTTGTGGGAGGTGAGTCATTGGATGCGCCAAATTTGGCCGATGGCAGCGAGTGCTATTTGTGTACCTATTAAGAGTCGCGCCGTCGCGCGTCCATCAGGCTTATCGCTAAGCGGTAGAGGGCGCAGGCTGGCGCGGTTTTTGAATTGCTCAAGCTCAGTGAAAGGCACAATCGTCGTCGTACAACAGATAAGGGAAATCATGGTCAGTAAACCGGCGTGGTGGGCGCTGCACCTCGAGAGCAGTAGAAAAGTCACGGTCTGGATCGTGGTGATTGCAACGGTACTGGCTATTGTTATGGCTCGGTTATGGATCGAGAGTATCGAGACACGACATTTTGCGCAGCTTGATACCGTCGGTGAAGAGAGGCTGAATCTCTACGCCTCGACCGTTGAGGCTGAGTATCAACGCTTTCACTATCTTCCGTTTATTGCCGCGCAAGATGATGACGTGCATCAGCTACTGGCAACGCCAGAGAAAACGCCGTTGATTGACGAAGTGAACCAAAAACTGGCTCAGTGGCAAAGTGAATCGGGTGCGGATGCACTGTATCTAATGGACAAATCAGGGCGAGTCCTTGCCAGTAGCAACTGGAACCAAGAGGGCAGCTTTGTCGGCCATGATTACCACTTTCGCCCTTACTTTACCGAGGCGATGGCGGGCCGCAATGGTCGCTTTTTTGCCATCGGCGTGACCACAGGTGAACCGGGTCTGTTTCTCTCTCGTCCTGTTCGCGTCGAAAACCAGATTGTTGGTGTCACTGTCCTCAAAGTGGACATGTCGCAATTGGAAGCGAGTTGGCGTGCAGGTGGCGAAGGGGTTTGGGTCAGTGATGCTGACGGTGTGATCTTTTTGGCCAGTCAGCCGCATTGGCGATACCGCACCTTGGGCGCGATTTCTGACCAAGTCCGAGAGGCATTACGCCAAGCACAAAAGTACGCCAATCACCCGATTGAACCGCTGAGCTATACGGCTTTGCCCAGCTCACCACAAGGAAAAACGGTGTTGGATCTTCGCGGCGAGGAGGGCGTCGCGACACGCTACGTTCTCCATCAACGCGATATTCGTGCGCTCGGTTGGCGATTGGTCTACCTCAGTGATCTGCAAGACCTTACCCAAAGCAAATACAACGCGATGATCGTTGCCGCCTTGATAGCGACGGTGTTAGCGCTGGTGGCGCTCTATTTGATGAGCCGTTTTCGCCATCAGCAGCAGCTCGAATGGCGGGTGGCGCAGCGCACCAACGCCCTCAGGCAGAGTAACTCGCAACTCAAACGAGAGATCGAAGAGCGTATCCGTACGGAAAATATCTTGCGGCAAACCAACGAAGAGTTGATTCAGGCAGAAAAATTGGCCGCGTTGGGTCAACTGTCTGCGGAGTTGGTGCACGAAATCAGTCAGCCATTGCAAGCCACGTTGACCTATTTGGCCAGTACCCAATTATTGGTTGAGCGCGGTGGCTATGAGATGGCGCAAGAGAATCTTGACGAGATCGATCACCTTATTCGCCGCGTGACAAAAATCATCTCACGCTTGAAGCACTTTGCCAGCAAGTCGGTCAGCGCGCTATCGCCCGTTGATATCGCACAGTCTGTGCGCAACGCGCTGGTGGTGGTTCAACCTAGGTTAGACAAACATCGCATTGTGCTCGATTGGCAGCCGCCAGAGTCAGCGCTGCTTGTGCGCGCGGAGGAGATCAAGTTGGAGCAAGTGTTAGTGAATCTGCTACGCAATGCCGCCGATGCGATTGCTGAAGACGCCAATACCGCAAAAGAAGACGATGCAAACGGGCATCGAGAGCACGGTAAGATTCAGATTCGCACTTGGCAGCGGGGCAGCGAGGTGTTGCTCTCGGTGACCGACAATGGCGCCGGCATCGCGGCGGAACACTTGGCGAGTCTGTTTGAGCC
>NZ_JCBDGX010000146.1:0-8756 GCF_059834345.1 Vibrio sp. R11-SG3-ISO3-SZ | reverse complement strand
GCATCCCTTTTGCCCCTTCACGGTGGCGATCAATTTCAAACCACATTTGCAGTTCGTCTTCACTGCGATACGCCACCACTTCTAACTCTCGCCAACGACCATGAAACGGCCCTGTGGTCGGCACAAACTCAAACTCCTGTACAAAAGGCAGAGCAAAGCCATCCACCGCTTCACACTCCACCTGACGAATACGCAGCCCCTGCGCTTCTAACGCACTAAAGATGCCATCAAGCAAAGGATCGGGGCGCACCGTCAAAATGTCTTTGTCGGTCGGATCTTTGGCCATCGCAATGTCGAGGCCAGTCTCAAGCCACACCTTGGAGTCACCAATGGTGACCGGCGTATTCCACGGCACATCCAACTCCACTTCGAAATCGCGCGTCTCACCAGGCTCAATCGTAAACGCGTAAGGCAGCGTCCACGTCGCCAGTGTATAACTGGTGGGCACGCGGCGCATTCGACCGGCGTTGTGATCACTTTTATGGTGATTGTCCGGCACTTCTTTGATGTAACGGCAGTAGAGTTTGAGTTCGATGTTGTCTATCTCTTGCGCACTCGAACCGCCATAGACATGAATGGTGACGTTCACCTTCTGCCCCGGGTATAACACCTCTTGGCGCAGCACTGAATCCACTTTGGCACTTCCAATACCAAAGCTCGCGAGGGTTTTCTTGAAAAACGACATACACACCTCCCTTATGGGTGAAACCACCAAGCAGACCCTCACTATAGCGCGCTTTATCTCGCCAAAGTTTCTGTCTACTCACAGAATAATAGAGAATGAAAAACAGTGATCGATTAGTTATCGACCAATTCTACCCTTAGTGCTACTCTAACGATTGATATGCATGCATATCAACAATCCTGGTTAATTATTTGGATTGGCGAAAGCCAGAAGAGCCAACCTTCAGCAGCATCAAGGTGACGTTGAAGCTCAACTCATAGTTAATACAGGCCATTAAATTGGCAATGGAGATGCCTGACAGTTAGGTACATCGATGCGCCCAGCAGCAGTCAGGTTTTCGCACACAAACCGTAGTGCGATGCGTCGTCGTAGTGGATTTGCGTCTGCTCCAACGGCAAAAAAAGTCAACCCTGCGATGACGTTAGTGGAACAGACAACTCTTTTGATGTCTGCCCCATCAAAAGCGGTAAAAGCAGCATAATGAAAAGCGCAGCTTCGTCTGCGCTTTTTTTTGCCCCCTGATTACGCCCCATTGTCGATAAGCACGGCACGATTCGCGTTGCTCTCTGCACGTCCCTTTTGCTACCTTAAGGCAAAACATTATAAAAATTGTGGAGAACAGCATGAAGTGTCACCGTATTGAAGAGTTATTGGAACTGCTTGAGCCAGAATGGCAAAAAGACCAAGAGATGAACTTACTGGCGTTTATCGTCAAACTCAGCCAAGAGGCGGGGTATCAAGGCAAACTTGAAGAGCTGACCGATGATGTACTTATCTATCATCTAAAAATGCGCAATAGCGCAAAAGACGAGATGATTCCCGGGCTCAAAAAAGATCAAGAAGATGACTTTAAAACCGCGATTTTGCGTGCGCGCGGTTTAATTGATTGAGCGACACATTGCGTCACGGATCAGATATGGCGACCTTAGGGTCGCTTTTTTATCGCTAAACCATCTAGTAGCACGTGTTATTAGTCATTATGGTTATAGCGTTTGGGCTAATTTGTGGTTAAAGCTTGATAGTCTTAAAGAAAACCCATTCCTATTGCGTATATAATCGCCAGCTAACAATAAAAAACAGATCACAAGATCTCCAAACAACTTGAACTCGGCTGCGCCGCACTGGGCCAAGTTGACAGGAGACCAGAGCAAAGTCGGACGCAACAAGGGCAACACACCCTTGCTTTAGCCTATAAGGAAGCACCATGAGTCAAGATAAGATCGATGTCAAAGACGTGACTCCGAAAACCTTCAATCCCAAAACTCACAAAAACAACGGCGACAGATTTAACCCAAGCAATCGCATCTACGTCAGAGAAAGCAAAGGCACCTTCCAAAGGCTGCGCCGCTATGGTGGCTGGTTTCTATTGCTGCTATTTACACTTATCCCCTGGATCCCTTACGGCGATCGTCAGGCGATTTTGCTCGACATCGGTCAGCAACAATTTAACTTTTTTAGTACCACACTCTATCCGCAAGATCTCACCTTGCTCGCGTTGCTGTTCGTGATTGCGGCCTTTGCGCTGTTTTTTATCACCACGTTTTTAGGCCGTGTCTGGTGTGGCTACCTCTGCCCGCAAACCGTGTGGACCTTTATGTACATCTGGTTTGAAGAGAAACTTGAGGGCAGCGCAAATAAACGCCGCAAACAAGACTCTGGCCGCTTGACCGCCTCACTCGCGTGGCGAAAAACCCTCAAGCACATGGCGTGGCTGGCCATTGCGTTAGCCACGGGCTTTACCTTCGTTGGCTATTTTGTGCCAGTGAAATCCTTAGTGGTCGAGTTTTTTACCCTCAACGCGTCATTTTGGCCGGTGTTTTGGGTGCTGTTTTTCGCCGGCTGTACCTACGGCAATGCCGGCTGGATGCGCTCGATCATGTGTATTCACATGTGCCCGTATGCACGTTTCCAATCGGCAATGTTCGACAAAGACACCTTTATCGTCGGTTATGACAGTGCACGCGGTGAGCAGCGCGGCCCGCGCTCGCGCAAAGCCGATCCCAAACAGCTCGGTTTAGGCGATTGCATCGATTGCGATCTTTGCGTGCAAGTGTGCCCGACTGGCATCGATATTCGTGATGGTTTGCAATATGAGTGCATCAACTGCGGCGCTTGTATCGATGCGTGCGATCACACCATGGAGCGGATGGGCTACGACAAAGGACTCATCAGTTACACCACCGAGCACCGTCTCTCCGGCAAGCACACCAAGGTGATGAGGCCAAAACTGCTCGGCTACGGCGCGGTGCTATTGGTGATGATTGGCCTGTTCTTCGTTCAAGTCGCCAGCGTTGACCCCGCAGGGCTTAGCGTACTGCGTGACCGCAATCAGCTGTTTAGAGTCAACGGCTCTGGGGAGATTGAAAATACCTACACGTTGAAGATCATCAATAAAACCCAGCAACGTCAGGCGTATCAACTCTCTGTTGAAGGGCTGAGCGATGTCACTTGGTACGGTAAACAGACAGTACAAGTGGCGCCTGGGGAAGTCCTCAACTTGCCAATGAGCTTGGGCGTCGACCCGGACAATCTCAGCTCACCTGTCGCGACAATCCAGTTTATACTGTCCGACAGCCAAGACTTTACCACCCAGGTGGAAAGTCGCTTTATCAAGAAGCTGTGACCATCGTTTAGCAAGAGAAGGTCAATTCAATCACCTTGATAAAAATGCGTCGAGAGGCGACGCTCTAGGGTGAAGGGCTCATGATGAGCCCTTTTTGCCCCTCACGACCATGCTAGCGTCATGCATGGTTCTTTTTCTCAGTCACAAGAAACCGGCTATGACACAACAGATTCTCTCAACACACGCCTTTAACTTTGATGCCCTTACCCCGGATTTTATGTGGTATGCGCTAGAGAGCATCGGCATTCGCGCTGAATCCGGCTTTTTGCCACTCAATAGCTATGAAAACCGCGTGTATCAATTTAGCGATGAAGAGCGCCAACGTTATGTGGTCAAGTTTTATCGTCCTGAGCGCTGGAGTGCCGAACAAATTCAGGAAGAGCACGATTTCACCCAAGAGATGGTCGAAGCGGAGATCCCCGTCGCGCCGCCACTGGTCATCAATGGCGCCACGTTGCATCACTACCAAGGCTATCGCTTTGCGCTGTTTGCCAGCGTGGGCGGCCGCCAATTTGAAGTGGATAATATAGAGCAGCTCGAGGGCGTCGGTCGCTATTTAGGGCGCATTCACAGTATCGGAGCCAAACAAGCGTTTGTGCATCGCCCCAGCATGAGCCTTGAAGAATACCTCTACCAACCGAGAGCGCTGCTGCAAAATTCCGACTTTATTCCTCTTCATCTGCAAAGCGCCTTTTTCAACGATCTCGACCTGCTGATCGCCTCACTCGAAGCACAGTGGGACAACAGCTATACGCCGATCAGGCTGCATGGTGACTGTCATCCCGGCAATATTTTGTGGCGTGATGGTCCGATGTTTGTCGACCTCGATGACGCGCGCAATGGATCAAGTGTTCAAGATCTTTGGATGCTGCTCAGTGGCGAACGTAGTGACAAACTGATGCAGCTTGATATTATCCTCGAAGCGTACCAAGAGTTTCATGATTTTAATGTTAACGAATTGAAACTAATCGAGCCGCTGCGCGGTCTACGTATGGTGCACTACATGGCATGGTTAGCAAAACGGTGGCAAGATCCTGCGTTCCCACTCGCCTTTCCTTGGTTTAACGACGCAAAATATTGGGAAAATCAGGTACTCGGGTTCAAAGAGCAGATATCCGCACTGAGCGAGCCCCCCTTGTCATTAATGCCACAGTGGTAAAAAAGCCTTTTAAAATGGAGTCATTATGAAAAAACTGTTTGCACTTGTCGCCGCCCTATTCCTCAGTGTTTCGGCACACGCGGCTCAGTACAACGAAGGTGAGCACTACAAAGTGCTGAACATGGAACCGTCAAGCAAGCCTGTGGTGACGGAGTTTTTCTCTTTCTACTGCCCACACTGTAACTCGATGGAACCCGTGATTGTCCAGCTCAAAGCTCAGCTACCTGAAGGGGTGAAGTTGCAGAAAAATCACGTCTCGTTCATGGGTGGCAACATGGGCCTTTCCATGAGCAAAGCATACGCGACTATGGTGTCGCTTGGCGTGGAAGATCAAATGGTGCCGGTGATGTTTAACCGTATCCACAACTTGGGTAAAGCACCGAAGAGTGACGAAGAGCTGCGCCAAATCTTCACTGACGAAGGCATCGATGGTAAAAAATTCGACTCTGCCTTCAATGGTTTTGCGGTGGACTCTATGGTGCGCCGCTTTGACAAGCAGTTCAAAGACAGCGGCCTAACGGGTGTGCCTTCTATCGTGGTTAACAACCGTTACTTGGTTCAGCCACCACGCGGTTTTACCCTAGAGCAATACTTTGACTTGGTGAACTACCTGCTGATTCAATAAGACAGTCACTATCGTCAAACGAAAAAAGGAGCCTCGGCTCCTTTTTTGATGGGTCACTGTTTTGAGGGCGGTGGATTTGATGATGGCGGCTCATGGATTGCTTTGAGCTGCGCATCTTTCCTATGCCAAACCTCACCGAGCCACTGCTGAAACTGGCGTTTATAGGGCTTATCATTGAAATAGTCACCCATCACCTGCTCATCCACCGGCAACACTTGCACGCGAACTACGATCTTGGTCATTTTGCCCATCAACACATCGCGAAACGGTTTATCTGGGTTATTCGGGTACGCGAGCGTTACGTCTAGGATATTATCAAACTGCTCGCCCATCGCCGCTAAGGTATAGGCTATACCACCGGATTTCGGTTGCAGCAGATACTCATAACCGGCTTTGCTGCGACGCAATTTCTCTGGCGTGATACGGGTGCCTTCCACGTAGTTCACCACTGTGGTCGGGCTATGTTTGAATTTGGCGCACGAGCGACGTGTGGTCACCAAGTCTTGTCCCCGTTTTTCAGGATGACGCAGCAGATATTCGCGCGAATAACGGCGCATAAATGGCATGTCCAGCGCCCAGCACGCCATGCCAATAAACGGCACGTAGAGCAGTTGCTGCTTGAGGAAAAACTTCGGCATCGGGATTTTGTCTTTAAACACCGAGCAGAGCACCACAATGTCGGTCCAGCTTAGATGATTGCTGATCATCAGATACCAACCATCGCGCTTCAGCGCATCTGCCCCTTGTACATCCCACTCCACACGGTTTGAGAGGCTCAAAATCGCGGTGTTGACCGTCGCCCACAACCACATCACCCGATTGGCCAATGCCGTCCCCTTCGCTTTCAGCTCGGGCGTTGGTAACAGCAACTTCAACAGCGCAATGAGACAAATGAGCAGAGAGCAGACAGCAGAATTGAGCGCCACCAGCAACACGTTCATTACCAGTAATAAATAGGCCAACATAGTGAAATAGTGAGATCCAATGAGTAGTTTACGATGTATGTTGCGTAATAATCTTGTCGTGTGGTCAAGATAACTTGGGTTTTAAAAAAGCGCGTGCAATTATACAAGTCCTTGACCACATTGTAATCATTAAGGCGATGGTCTGAGTAGTTGGCCGCGCCACGCACTGAAGTTTTAGGAGACGGAAATGGATGTTCGCTTTGCAATACCGGTTTTATCGCTTATCGCCACCTCGTTATGTTCGGCAGGCGCCGCCGCTAATCCGAACGGCCGCCCTGGGCTCAGTGGCGAGATTTCGCTCAATGCGCTCTATCTCTCCTCCACCTCCAACTTCAATACGTCAGGTGATGAGGTCATCAACAGCATCGACCAAAGTGGCACCAGCGACAGCAGTGTGGTCCCTGCGCCGCTTGGCAACATTCGCTATACCTTTGGCTCAAAAGGCGACAAACAACTCTATGCCGGTACCTCGCGCGATGACATTGCCATCGGCACCCTCGCACTTGAGCTCGGCTATAAACAGCGTTTAGCGTATGGCACCACGGTGGATGTCTCCTATTTGCCAACGGTGATGTCTGGCGAAGTGTGGCAAGACCCGTATCTTGTCGGCGTAGCGCGCGCCACCACCGATGAAAAAGGCGACGCGTATCGACTCAAGCTGGGCAATATTCTCGGCACAGGCATCAACCTTGATAGCGCTTACGGCAAAAAAAAGGTCGATGACGAACGTTCAGGACTGACACAACTCACGCCAGACAATGCCTTAGCCCTGCGCCGTGACAGCGACAACTACTACCTCAAAGGCAGTGTGCGCGTGCCGTTCAGTCGCGCCGCCTTTGTGGTGCCTGCGATCATCTACACGCGCAGTGATGCCGAAGGGGCCGCCAACTCATTTCGCTCTTGGGGCGGAGAGATCTCCCTCTTTCAGCGTATTGCCCGTCATCAGCTAGTGCTCACCGCGGGCTATCGCAGCCGCGACTATGACGCCATTCACCCTCTGTATGGTCAAACTCGCAGTGAAGACAAACTCAGTGTGTTTGCCGCTTATGAGCTGCAACAGTTTCTCGGCTGGCCAAATTTATCCTTGGTCTCCTTCGCCGGGTACAATGAAACTGACGCCAACCTCGACTTTTTTGACGAAAAACAAGCGCTGTTCTCTTTGGGTTTAAGCTTTCAGTTCTAACCTGCCCCGCAGGGCTTGCGGCGTTCGTTGGCCCTCAACTTGATGTCACACCGCCTGCGCAGTCAACTGCTTGAGCAAGCGATCCATCGCGCGATAACCGAGCGCCTCGGCCAAATGAGGTCGCTCTATGTCCTTTGCGCCATCCAAATCAGCGATGGTGCGTGCCACTTTGATGATGCGGTGATAGGCACGAATCGACAGCCCCAATCGGTGCAGCGCCGTTTCCAAAAACTCTGCATCGGCTTTCTTGAGTGGGCAAAACGCCTCAATATCGCGACTGCCTAGCAGCGCGTTGACACACTCACTGCGCGCCAACATGGTCTCTCTTGCCTGCTCAACGCGCAGCCTGACCTGCTCGGTAGGCTCACCGCGATCGCCCCCTTCAGACAAGGTGCCTTTAGGCAATGCGGGGATCTCTATCGACATATCAAATCTATCCAGCAAAGGTCCAGACAAACGGCTCAAATAGCGCAAAATGGCCTGAGGATTAACGCGAGTTTGGTTGCCCTCGTAGTAGCCGGTCGGACTCGGATTCAGCGCACCCACCAATTGAAAGCGAGCGGGAAAGCGCGTCTTACCTTGCGCTCTGGAGATAATGATCTCCCCGGATTCGAGTGGCTCGCGCAGTGAATCGAGCACTTTTCTCTCGAACTCGGGCATCTCGTCCAAGAAGAGTAAGCCATTGTGTGCAAGCGAAATTTCACCCGGTCTTGGCAAGCTCCCCCCGCCCACCAAGGCCGCCATAGAGCTGGAGTGATGCGGCGCGCGAAAGGGGCGCTGTTTCCAATTATGGGCGTTGATTTCTTGCTGAGTCAGCGAAGTGACGGAGGCGGTTTCCATCGCTTCGGCTTCGGTCATCTCTGGCAATAAGTCACACAAACGCGACGCAAGCATGGTTTTACCCGTACCGGGTGGACCCAAAAACAACAAGTTATGATTGCCTGCTGCGGCAATTTCCAATGCGCGCTTGCCTTGTTGCTGACCAATAATGTCTTGCAAACAGCGGGTCGTGCGCAGCGGCTTGGTGGGCTCTGGCGCACTTTGAAACAGATTCAAGCTCTGTTGTCCGCACACATCCGCGCACACCTCTAACAAGCTGCTGGCCGACTTGTGCACCGCGGCGCCCACTAGCGCCGCTTGATCGCCGTTGTGCTTGGGCACCACCAAGCAGCGCTGGGCTCGACTGGCAGCAAGCGCGGCGGGCAGCACCCCTTTCACGCGGCGAATTTTGCCCGACAGAGCCAGTTCGCCGATGTACTCTTTGTCGCTCATCGCCGAGAGTGGGATCTGGTCTGAGGCCGCCAAAATCCCGAGCGCGATCGGCAAATCAAAGCGGCCGCCCTCTTTAGGCAGATCGGCAGGCGCGAGGTTGACGGTAATTCGCTTGGCAGGAAATTCAAACCGAGAGTTGATGATGGCGCTGCGCACTCTATCTCGTGACTCTTTGACGGTGGTTTCCGGCAGCCCCACTAGGGTAAACCCGGGCATCCCATTGCTGATATGGACTTCCACCGTT
>NZ_JCBDGX010000145.1:0-13132 GCF_059834345.1 Vibrio sp. R11-SG3-ISO3-SZ | reverse complement strand
AGGTTAATCACTACTCAACAGGTGGCATGAACAGCACCTGCAGTGCCGAAGAGCACCGCCTCTATGTAATCAACGTCGATGATTTCGAGCCCAAAGAACTGGCGACCAAACCAGTTCGAAAGAATAAGCCCAAAATCGTCGAAGTCGCCTAATGCGCGCATACTAAGCGTATAAAAACGACAAAGGGCAGCCTCGCTGCCCTTTGCTTTATCTCGCTATCCTTACTGGTAACTATCCTTACTGGTAAATAGAAACCTTCGCTAAGCCGACGAGTTATCGTCACTAAGGTTGATGTTGGATTGATAGAGAGCATCACTCTTAAACACTCTCCATCGATGCTTGCCTGCATAGCGCTGCCGCAACAGCTCTTACGGATTACTTCTTCGGCATCTCAAGTTGCATTTCCGGCATCGCTTCTTTCTTGGCTTTGAGCTTACGCATCACAAACCAGACCACTAGCCCCAACAAAATCGCAATTAGGTTGCCGACACCGATGATGATCATACTCTTGGTTCGCTGAGCTTTTCTAAACTCAGCCAACTGCATCTCTTCCATGATTTTCTGTTGCTTAAGGCGTTCCTCTTCTTGCAGACGACGGGTCTCAGCAATATCGATGTCTTCGACCACACTGTAGGTGTGTTGATTCTTGGCAAAGATCAGAGGACGTTGCGAGCCCAACTCGGTGGCGAAGGTCTTTGAGGACCATTGGTAATTGCCCAGCGTACCGTCATACGGCACTTCAAGCTCAAAGGTGCTGCTTTCTGGCTCCGAAGCCCCTTGCACGCTAACCACATTGCCCTTCGGATCAGTATGGTCGACAAACCCAGCAAGACTGCCTGGCATGATCATCCCCATCTCACCGGAGAACACCACGCGATGAGGCTCACCAGCGGCTCGTGATTGAATGAAGGTCGTTTCCAATGGGGTGGGATAAACCAATACCTCTTGCTCTTGAGCACGCAGGAACACACCATTGCCGGAGGTAATGCGCACGCGATACTTACCCGGCGCGCTGGTAATAGGTAGCGACACCGTAAACACGCCATCGCCCGCCACTTCGTCGAGCCCTTGACCATCATCAGCAAACACACCGATCTCTTCTGGCACCGGACGCGCTTCTTTGACTAACTGATCTTCATTCTCAACATACTTGGTGAAGGTCACTTTTAGTTGAACGCGGTCCAGAAAATCACGCAAAACTAATGGCTTTTTGTCCGCCGTTAAGCGAGCAGTGAACTTCAGCTCTTCCCCTTGATAGAGCCGGTTGGGCAGCACGTCAGTAGCCAGTTCAAGATGAGAAATCAGAGTAATTTTGTTCTTAGGCGTGACTTTACCGATCGCCTGCCAAGGACCGGGCATTGGGTTATCAATCGAAATGATGTCCATCGCCGACTCTTGATACCAACGCACATTATCTGGGCTGCGCCAGGCGTAATATTTCTTACCATCAGGGCGCACTAACACCACAGGTTGGGAGTTTTGCGCGCGGTAGATAACAAAGGTGATTTGCTTGATGGTGGGGTCGACTCGAAAACGGTTATCGAGCAGAGACATTGAGGACTCTTGCGCTGCAAATCCTAGACAACTGAATACCATGCCCACTAGGGCAATCCAACTCCTCAACATCCCTTCTCCTACTGACGCCAGAGGCTGCTTGCGCTCTTCTCGACGATATCTAATCTTTTATTGTGTGCTTCTAGTTCATCGGCCGTTGCTTTGATTACCTTTAGCGCTTTTCGACCACTGGCGACGCGTTTTATTGACTCACCTCCCACATCGCCGTCACTAGCGCTGCCGGGATTAAATTGCAAAGAGGTCTGCCCACCGGTCATCAACAGGTAAACGTCGGCGAGAATCTCCGCATCGAGCAAAGCGCCGTGCAAGGTACGGTGTGAGTTATCTATGCCGTATCGCTCACACAAGATGTCCAAGTTGTTGCGCTTACCAGGGAAGATCTTCTTCGCCATCGCCAGCGTATCGGTGACTTTGCAGTAGTCTTCTGTTTTACCAATACTTGGGTCTAATAAGGCAAACTCATTGTCCATAAAGCCGGTATCGAAGGGCGCGTTGTGCGCCACCAACTCGGCCCCTTTGATGAACTCAAGAAACTCTTGGTGGATAGCGTGATACTCGGGCTTATCAACCAAAAACTCATCTGTAATACCGTGTACTTCTATCGCGTCTGGCTGAATCTCGCGATCGGGCTTAATGTAGACGTGAAAGTGTCGCCCGGTCAGCTTACGATTAATGATCTCAACGGCACCGATTTCAATAATGCGGTGACCAATATGCGGCGCGCCGCCTTCTCGGTTCATACCTGTGGTTTCGGTATCGAGTACAACGATGCGGCCGTATTGCGAATTGCTGCTGGTATTCATAACAATATCTATGTCAGACTATGTCTCTAAGTGATTAAACCAATAGTACCAAAACATGACGAAACAGGTGGAAATTTTCACAGACGGTTCTTGCCTTGGCAACCCTGGACCCGGTGGTTATGGCGTTGTCCTGCGTTACAAACAGACGGAAAAAACCTTAGCCAAAGGCTATACCCTCACCACCAATAATCGCATGGAAATGATGGCTACCATCGTCGCTCTCAAGGCGCTCAAAGAGCCTTGTCATGTCATCCTCACCACCGATAGCCAGTACGTTCGCCAAGGCATCACGCAATGGATTCACAACTGGAAGAAGCGTGGCTGGAAAACCGCCGACAAAAAACCGGTAAAAAATGCCGATTTATGGCAAGCGTTAGATGCCGAAACCGCACGTCACAACGTCGAGTGGCACTGGGTGAAAGGCCATGCCGGGCACAGAGAAAACGAGATGTGCGATGAGCTAGCCAGAGCCGCCGCAGAAAACCCAACCGAAGAAGATACAGGCTATCAGCCGAGCTAACGGTGCCTTATTCTTCAATACCGCAGCTATTGCTTAGGGTTGAGGGAAATTTTGTAATTGACGCCCAGTGGCGTCAATTTTCGTTTAAGCTTCCAGTGAGGTTTTATCGGCTTGAGCGGGTAAGTCCGCTTTCTTGCCACGATATAATAGAGGCTGCCCATCGGCCGCGCCCACTCCCCCAGGCTATTTTCCATCCAAGTCCAAAACGTTCGATAGCTTTGCATCGGAAACAAAGCGTAGCGATCGCACTCAATCACTTCATAATTGAGTACGCCCAGCCAATCTTTAATGCGATTGGGGGTAAACATCCGGCCACTCCAAGGCAAGTTGTGCTTGCGCCATGGCATCAGGCTTGCCAAGCCGGTCAAACTCAGTGGGTTAAAACCGGTCAAAATCAGATAGCCATCATCCATCATCACTCGGTCAACCTCACGTAATAAGCGGTGCGGATCGTTACAATAATCGAGTTGGTGCGCCATAACGATGGCATCAAAACTCTTTTCTAGAAACGGCAGTTGATAACCGTCAGCGATGACGTTATGCAAGGGATTTTTTATGTCGAGCTGGACTTGATGTTGAATGTTGCAACTAAAACTGGTTAACTCACAACTCAAGCCACCTAGCTTGAGCAGGTGATAACCAAACAGCTTCGGACACCATTCATCGACGCGAGTTTGGATAGACTCACTCACCCACTGGCCGTTTTTTAATTGCGCCCACGAATGGGGTTGTTCTAGCTTCTTCTTACTGCGGGCTGGCTTCATACTTAACCTGCTTCACTCAAGAGTCGATGACGACAGTGTCACTGGAGAGACTTCCATGTTAGAGATCAAAAGCATACCTGCATTTAACGACAATTACATCTGGCTTATCGAAAATCGAGATAAGCGTTGTGCGGTTGTTGACCCCGGTGATGCGGCTCCAGTCCTGGCGTATCTCAAACAGCACGAATTGAGCTTGGAAGCGATTTTAATTACCCACCATCACAATGATCACATTGGCGGCGTCGCCGAGCTAGTGCGCCAATTCCCGACCATCAATGTGGTGGGGCCTGCAAGCGAGCCGATTCCAACCTTGTCCCACTCTGTCTCTACTGGCGATCAAATCGAGCTGTTTGGTGAAGTGTTTCGTGTCGTCGGACTTGAAGGACATACATTAGGTCATATCGGCTACGTCGGTGATGGCAAACTGTTCTGCGGCGATGTACTGTTTTCTGCCGGCTGTGGGCGCGTGTTTGAAGGCACGATGGAACAGATGCATACCTCATTGTGCAAACTGGCGGCTCTGCCTGATGAGACCGAGGTCTATTGCGCTCATGAATATACCGCGAGCAATGTCGCGTTTGCATTGGCGGTCGAGCCCGATAACGTCCAACTTCAGCAATATCGTGATGAAGTGAATCGGCTGCGTGCGCAAAATCAACCCACCCTCCCTACCACGCTTGGGAGAGAAAAACGCATCAACCCTTTCCTGCGTACCGGTGAACCCAGTGTCATGCGCTCGGTAGCCAATCGGACCCAAGAGACAGACGCACTCGCGATATTTAGCGCATTACGTGAGTGGAAGAACGAATTTTAGCACTTTGGTGCTTGTCACTGCCTAAGTGACGAAAGTATTATCAGCAGCCAAAGATTAAAAGGGCTGGATAATGCGATTGAAACATAGCTGGGCTTTGGCTCTCCTGCTGACAGGGTGTCAACTGACTCAGTCTGACCATACCGGTGAAGGCGAAAGCCCTGACACCAATACTCCTAACACGGCTTTGCAGCACACATCAGTAGCTGCGAAGCCCGCGACCAAGACAAAAGCCACCAAACCCGCGCCCGTTGTGACCCCAGAGTCTCAAGAAGATGTGTGGCAGCGAATTGCGATGCAACTCGAGATGCCAATCCCGGAGCACAAAAGCGTGGATTACTACCGCACTTGGTATCTCAAACACCCTAACCATCTCAAAACCGTCTCCGAGCGCGCGCAGCCATTTCTCTACCTAATTACGGAGAAAATCGAGCAGCGTGGCCTTCCGCTAGAATTGGCCCTGCTTCCTGTCGTAGAGAGCTCATTTGATGCCTTTGCCTACTCGCACGGTAGCGCCGCTGGCTTGTGGCAGTTTGTACCTGCGACCGGTAAATCATTTGGCTTGAAACAGAACTACTGGTATGACGGACGTCGAGATGTCGATGCCGCGACCGATGCCGCGCTTGACTACCTCACTCAGTTAAACCGCCGCTTCGATGGCGATTGGCAACATGCCATCGCAGCCTACAATAGCGGTGGCGGTCGTGTCTCTAGTGCAATTCGTAAAAACAAAAAACTGGGTAAGCCGACCGATTTTTTCTCGCTTGACCTCCCTAAAGAGACCAGTGGTTATGTCCCTAAACTGCTCGCCCTAGCGGATGTGGTGGCCAACCAAGAAAAATACGGTATCGATATTCCTGCCATCGCCAACCAGCCTGTGGTTGAACTGGTTGATCCTAAAGAGCAGTTAGATCTGGCGATTGCAGCCAACTACGCTGGCCTAACGGTAAAAGAGCTGCAAAGCTTAAACCCAGCTTACAATCAGTGGGCCACCGCACCCGATGGCCCCCATCAGTTATTGCTGCCCGTCAATTCGGTCGCACCATTTCGCCAAGCCGTTGAAGCCAACCGTGGTCAAGGTCTAAAAGTGGTGCGTTACAAGGTGAAATCGGGCGATAGCCTGAGTGTGATTGCCAACAAACACAACACAACCACTAAGGTGATTCGCACCGCCAATAACCTCAAAGGCAACACGATTCGCGCGGGTCAGTACCTGATGATTCCGACCTCGACCCGTGACGACAAAGCGTACACCTTGAGCGCATCCAACCGATTGGCACAAACCCAGTCTCAAGCGCGTGGCACCTATAAACTGACGCATACTGTGAAGTCAGGGGAGAGCCTCTGGAGCATTGCCTCTACCAACAACGTATCGCACCAATCCTTGGCAAAGTGGAATGGCATGAGCCCAAGAGACACGTTGCGCGTTGGCCAATCACTGGTGATTTGGAAAGAGAACAAAGAAGGCGCGATCATTCGCACTGTCTTTTATGATGTCCGCTCCGGAGATACCCTCAGTGGTATCGCGAGCAAGTTCAAAGTGAAAAGCCGCGACATCGTCAAATGGAATGACCTGAGCAATCAGAAATACCTCAAGCCCGGTCAAAAACTCAAGTTGTATGTCGATGTCACTAAGGTGAGCGTATGAACCCGTCAAGTAACCCTTTGATCATGCTGGTGGATATTTTCCGTTCGCCCAGCGCTTGCTTTCTCGCCTTGTACCAGCGCGGCATGTGGGGATGGCAACCCTACTTGTTTCTAATTCTGTCGCCATTTTTGTTCTGGGGCGCCTACTTTGACATGGTCAATGTCGCCTGGCTACAAGAGACACTGGAAGCGCAATTGGCTATCACCAATCCTGAGCAGCTCGCTCTACTGGATGCTAATACCTTAATGGCCAGTGAGATCATCAGTGATGTCGCCGGACGCACACTGACGATTGTGATGTTGGCGTTTTGGTTTAATTTGGCCACTAAGCCGAGTCAGCATCAACATGGTTTTTGGCGTTGGTTTGCGGCGAGCGCGGTGATCACCTTCCCAGCGATCATTGGCGATTTGGCGAGCTACATCAGTGTGCTGTTAAAACACGGTCAAGTGATGGTCTACGCTGCCGATCTCAATAGTTTGAATGGCTTACTCAAATTGCCGCTGACTCACTCATGGTCGCAATTTGCCAGCTCGTTTCCTTTGCTGCTGCCTTGGTACATCGCACTGGGATATGCAGCGGTCGGCACTTGGACGGAGTTTGAGCGTGGCCAAGCGTTAGCCATCGCCGCTCTCCCTTGGGTCGCTTACTACCTGATTTGGGCTCTCTATATTGTTATTTTTTAAGCTCAAAACTGGCTAACATTGGATTATGATCGGAGGCGTCACTGTGTGGTGCCTCTGCTGTCTTCAGCGTCAATCCACGATAGAAGATATGATCCAGCTGCAGGCCCGTCAGAAACTGAGTGCGGTTATCAGGCGTAAAAGTGACCGCGTTGAGCGCTAAACCCGACAACGCTTGACGCATCACCGTCATGCGCTCTTCACTCCAACTGTTAAAATCCCCCGCCACCAGCATTGGCCCCTGATGCTTTCTGAGCTCCGTCACCAAGGTGTCAATTTGGCGCAGGTACTCTTGGGTGCCATAAGTGAAATTAACCGCATGAATGTTGACCACGGCAAGCTCACGGCCATCACTCAACGGATAACGAGCATAGAGCGCCGATTTGGGTAAACGCAGCCAAGGTTCCAATTCAGTGTAAGCGCAAGCCAGACGCGGGGCACCGAGTGTCAAATTGAGCACTCCGGCACTGGTATCAAACACTTTAAACGCATCCACTTGGGTGCCAAACCAACGCGCTTGTTCAATGTATTGCTTGAACGCCTCCCCCATGCTCGCCTCTTGCAGCAGCACCAACTGCTTGTTGTCACTGAGCTCGCGCAGCGCTGATTGCCAAGAGGGACGATTTTGCTTGTAGATATTCCACACCAAGATATTCAGTTGCCCCTCTTTATCCAGCGCAGGCGCCTGTGGATTCTGGTAGCAATGCAGGGAGACCTGACTCTCTTGATTGGACAGCGAGTAGACCTGACGGTCGGCAGGCAAGATAAAAATGGTATGAAAGAGCGTGAGCCCCATTAGCGTAAGCGCACTTATGGTGACTAGCGTTATGGTAAGGCGTTGTTTCATTTCGCGACCCTATTTGGAAAAGGGAGAGTTGGAAAGCGGGTAGTGAGAAAAGGCATAGCTAGAAAAAAACATAGAGTAAAACGTGTGGTAAGGAAAGCGGTCTTAGATAAAACAAAAGAGCCATTAGGCTCTTTTGTTCTCATTCGGATTCGGCGTTAAATCGCTTCTTCGTCTTCTTCACCCGTACGGATGCGTACCACGCGCTCCACATCAGTGATAAAGATTTTACCGTCGCCAATTTTACCGGTTTGTGCGGTTTCGATGATGGTGTCGACACACTGCTCAGCCACCTCTTCGTTGACCACAATCTCAAGCTTCACTTTTGGCAGAAAGTCCACCATGTACTCCGCGCCGCGGTAGAGCTCTGTGTGACCTTTCTGACGACCAAAGCCTTTCACTTCAGAGACCGTCATACCTGTGATGCCGACTTCTGCCAACGCTTCACGTACGTCATCTAATTTAAATGGCTTGATGATGGCTTCGATTTTTTTCATGTTCATCCCTTAAACTTGCGCAACATATTTTCCCGATTATCACACGAACATCATGCAATAAAAAGCCCGAGCCAACACTCACCACCAGTTTATCACTCACCATGGTTATGACTCGGGTCCTTTGACCAATCCCACTGTCGCAAAGCGCTGACGAGACTGATGAAGAATGGCGTTATTTTAAGCTTGCGTAATACGCGGCTAAGTTTTCGATATCCGCTTCACTGAGCATCGACGCTTGCGCCTGCATTACTGCTGCCAAGCCGCCATTGCGCTCTTTGTTTTTGTACGCCTTGATAGAGGAGATCAAGTACTGCTCATTTTGACCCTTTAAGTTTGGATAGCCAGGGATCACGGCAATACCATCAGCGCCATGACACGCCGCGCACACGGCGGCCTTCGCTTGCCCTGCCGCCGCATCGCCCGCCGCTAATGCGTGTCCACTCACTAATCCTAGGCTCATCATCACTGTGATTGCGATTGTCTTCATTGCTCTTCCTTATCCATTGTCTTTTTTGTTTGATGACGATGGGTATCGCCACTCCCCAATAAGGCTAGGGGTATTATTTTTACGATTGTGGCACAACTCTGGTTTACTTGTTCCAGGTAAGTTCACAATCTTGACCAATAAAGGCTTTATCAACAAAGAGATGCGCCACTGCTGCAACTTGGTCACCACACATTAAAATCGGCGTTCGGCGTCTCAACCAGCTGGGTACGCCGTACTCCTGAAACAGTTTTTTCATCGACCGGCGATGACCTCGTTCAGAAGGATGAGCGGTAAAACCTTGCGGATCAAAAGTAATACGCAGGGGCTGTGCTCCAAGCGCGGCTAAAGACAGGCTCCCTTGAGAAGAAGTGCGCAGCGCGAGGTGCCCCAAATTGGCGGGAAGTTCGATGCTCTGATCGATAGCAATCTCATGCTGCCAATCTTCAAGACTGGCGTGATCGTCCACCAAGTAGAGTCGCTGCTGATAACGACGAACCTCTCGCTGACCATCCACAACAAACCTAGGGTTCGCATCACAGCGCGCCAGTGCCACTTGTTGCCATATCAATGCGAGTTGATTGACGCTTGGCATGGCGAGTTGGTGCTCGGCAAACCACATACGCATCAATCTTGCACGCATCACCTCACTGCACGTGCTTAAGGCTTCAATCGATAAGCTCGCATCAGCAAGCAGAACTGCGGCGAACTTATCCTCGAGCAGTTCATCAAGTAGTAACTCTTGCTCGGCACACAGCTGCGCACTGCGCGCAATCGCAGTGGGTAAGTGGGGCCAGCGCTCGGTCAGCACGGGGGAGACATGATGGCGAATAAAGTTGCGATCAAAGCGCGCATCTTGGTTGCTTTCATCCTCTATCCAATCGAGCTGATGTTCTCGCGCGAAAGCGACGATCGCTTCTCGGCTCACATCGAGTAAAGGGCGCAGCAAAGTCCCTTCGCGCAAAGGTTTTTGCTTACCCATCGCAGAGAGCCCTTTCGGCCCGCTGCCGCGCTTTAACGCGAGTAAAAACGTCTCAACTTGGTCATCGCTATGATGCCCAGTTAACAGCACATCGCCTTGGCTGAGATAGTGTTCGAGGGCTTGATAACGCGCCTGGCGCGCCTTCGCTTCAAGGCTTTCACTACCGCAATCGAGCCTCACTCGCTCAACATGGCACTCCATCTGCGCCGACGCGGTCCATTGCTCACACCGCTTAGCCCAGTGGTCCGCATTTGGACTTAAACCATGATGAACGTGAACCGCGCAGACATCGAGTTCTGGGCGCTGCGTGGCGCGATATTGATGAAGTAGATGCAGCAAAACACGCGAATCAACGCCACCACTGAGCGCCAACACCACACGTGGCTGGCTCTGTTTGCATGCGTCGAGATACCTCGACAAGGCTTGGCTAAAGTGTGAATAGAGATCAGTCATAAGGCATCAAGGTTAGACTCATTGGCCAAAGTGTATCACTGCCACTTGGAGGGAGCTATGATGCTCAAGCGCAAAAGGCGAGCGCCACAACGCAAAAAGGCCGAAACAGAGTTCGGCCTTGAAAGATAGAGACGGTCAATTAACAGTAACCGTAGCTCATCAAACGCTGGTAACGACGCTCAAGAAGCGTATCGTTGTCGAGCGAGGCTAGGTCATCAAGCTGCTTGAGTAGCGTCGCTTTCATATTTTGCGCCATCTGAACATGATCACGATGCGCACCGCCTAGTGGCTCTTCAATGATTTCATCAATCAGCTCAAGCTCTTTAAGACGAGGAGCAATCAGACCCATCGCCTCTGCCGCTTGCGGCGCTTTGTCTGAATCACGCCATAGGATAGACGCACAACCTTCCGGTGAAATCACCGAGTAGGTCGAGTATTGCAGCATGTTGACGTAATCACCAACACCGATCGCCAATGCACCGCCAGAGCCGCCTTCACCGACGACGTTACAAATCACAGGCACTTTCAAGCCCGACATGACTTTCAAGTTGGTCGCAATCGCTTCTGACTGACCGCGCTCTTCCGCGCCAACACCTGGGTAGGCACCAGCAGTATCAATGAAGGTAATGATCGGCATGTTAAAACGCTCAGCCATTTCCATCAGACGCTTAGCCTTACGGTAACCTTCTGGCTTAGGCATGCCGAAGTTGCGTTTCACTTTGTCACGAGTTTCACGTCCTTTTTGATGACCAATAATCATCACAGGTCGGCCATCAAGGCGTGCCATACCGCCGACAATCGCTTTGTCATCCGCGTACGCTCGGTCACCCGCCAGCTCTTCAAACTCGGTAAACATATGCTGGATATAGTCCAGCGTGTAAGGACGTTGTGGGTGGCGGGCCAGTTGAGCGGTTTCCCACGCACCAAGATCACTGAAGGTCTTCTTTTTCAGTTCTAAACTCTTTTTCTCTAGCTGTTCGATCTCTTTCGCGAGATCGACGCCAGAATCACCACCATGACGAGACACATCACGTAGCGCTTCAATTTTTGCTTCTAGCTCTGCGATTGGTTTTTCAAACTCTAAAAAATTCAGGCTCATCTATCGATCCTTGTGGGTTTGGCGTTCACCAAACTTAGTTAAATTCGAGTTCCACTTGGCTAGCACCAAGCAGTTGTTTTAAATTGTCTAACAGTTCGTCGCTTGGCGTTACTCGCCACTGGGTCCCTAGCGTTAAACGCGCTCGTGCATCGCTACGCTGGTAGTATACATGGACAGGGACTGTCCCTGCCCGATAAGGCTCTAGTATTTGACTAAAGCGCTCAAAAAACTGCCCATCAATTTGATTGTGATCGATGGAGAGCGACAAACCACGCGCGTATTTTTCTCGCGCTGATCCAAGATCCATGACTTCACGGGCCGACATTTTAAGTCCCCCATTGAAATCATCAAAGCTGACCTGTCCAGAAACCACGAGAATTCGATCTTTTTCAAGCAATTCGGCGTAGCGATCCAGCGCATCGGAGAACAACATCACTTCCATGCGGCCACTGCGATCGTCCAAGGTCATTATGCCAATACGTGAACCTCGCTTGGTGGTCATCACCCGTGCTGCGACCACCAACCCCGCCACCGTGACACTTTGATCGCGCCGAGTCGGCGTCGCATCGGCTAAGCGGCAACTGGTGTATTTATCCAACTCTTTAAGGTACGCGTTGATCGGATGCCCCGTCAAATAGAGACCTAAGGTATCACGCTCCCCTTCTAGCCACACTTTCTCTGGCCAAGGTGGCACCTTGGTGTATTTGTGCTCAACTTCCTCAGGCGCTTCGGTCAATACGCCAAACAGATCCGTTTGACCAAAGGCTTCGGCTTGGTGATGCTGGCTGGCCGCTTTGACTGCATCATTGAGTGACGCCATCATCGCCGCTCGATGTGGTCCCAATCTATCAAGCGCACCGGCGTAAATCAGTTTTTCAATCACACGTTTATTGACCTTTTTCAGATCGATTCGTGCGCAGAAATCAAACAGGTCTTTAAAGTGGCCGCCCTCTTTTCTCGCTTGCATGATGGCATCAATCGGCCCCTCACCGACACCTTTGATCGCACCAATACCGTATACAATGGCGCCATCGTCATCGACATTGAAACGATACAAACCAGAGTTGATGTCCGGTGGTAGCACCTTGAGCTTCATGCGCAAGCATTCATCCACCAGACCAACCACTTTCTCGGTGTTATCCATATCGGCGGTCATCACCGCGGCCATGAACTCCGCAGGATAGTGTGTTTTTAACCACAGCGTTTGGTACGACACCAAGGCATAGGCAGCGGAGTGCGATTTGTTAAAACCATAACCGGCGAATTTTTCCACCAAGTCAAAAATCTTCATCGCCAACTCGCCGTCGACGCCGTTTTTAATCGCCCCCTCTTCGAAGATGGCGCGCTGCTTGGCCATTTCCTCAGGTTTTTTCTTACCCATAGCTCGGCGCAACATATCCGCGCCACCGAGCGTATAGCCCGCGAGGATCTGGGCAATCTGCATCACCTGCTCTTGGTAGAGAATGATGCCGTAGGTCGGGTCGAGGGTCTCTTTGAGCGATTCGTGTTGCCAGGTTTCATCTGGGTAGGAAATCGCTTCGCGGCCGTGCTTACGGTCGATGAAGTTATCCACCATCCCCGATTGCAGCGGGCCCGGTCGAAATAGGGCCACCAGTGCGATGATGTCTTCAAAACAGTCTGGCTGAAGTCGCTTGATCAGCTCTTTCATTCCGCGCGATTCGAGCTGGAATACCGCTGTGGTCTCGGAGTTTTGCAGTAAGCGGAATGATGACGCGTCATCGAGTGGGATCGATTCGATTCTCACCGGCGCTTTGCCCTCGCGCTCAAGGCGAGGGTTAATCAGCCCCAAAGCCCAATCGATAATGGTCAGGGTACGCAGACCCAAGAAGTCGAACTTCACCAGACCGGCGGTTTCCACATCGTTCTTATCAAACTGAGTGACAGGGAAGTGTCCTTCCGCATCGGCATAAATCGGAGCAAAGTCGGTGATGGTCGTGGGTGAGATAACCAC